>JAFWAK010000119.1 GCA_017507715.1 Paludibacteraceae bacterium
TAACCCGTAACCGGTAACCCGTAACCCTTCTAAAACCTTCTGCGGCAACTCGCCGCCCAGACAGGCGGAACAGCAGATGATGCCTTCATGCCATTTCTCGAGTAGCTCCTTATCAATACGCGGCGTGTGGTAGAACGCGTCGGCCATGTAGCCGTGCGAGACGAGACGGCAGAGGTTATGGTAACCCACCATATTCTTCGCTAACAGGATAAGGTGCCAACCCGAACGGTCGATGACGTATGTTCGTCCTTCGCCGTTGACCGCTTTGTCTTCACATTTGGACAGACGCCCGCGGCGGGCACAATAAGCCTCGGTGCCTACTATCGGTTTGAAGAGGGGCAACTCCTGTTCCTTGCGTGCTTTATTGACGGATTTGCAATAGTCCAGCAGGTCTTTGATACCGTACATATTACCATGATCGGTAAGCGCCACGGCGTCCATTCCCGTCGCCAGACATTTATCCACTATCTCTTCCACTTTCGACAAACCGTCCAGCAGCGAGTAGTGCGAGTGCACATGTAAATGCGTGAATTTCATACAAGCCAAATTTGGGTACAAAATTACTACAAAAAAATCAAATATGCAAGATTTTGGACAAAAAACTAAAAATTGCTCGCAAGAATTTAGGTTTTTGGGCAAAAGATTGAAGTTCGCTAAGTTTAGCGAACGTAATTTCGGCGGGAAAATTGCGCCAGCACTAATCGTGCATCAGCTAAGAACCCACTTGTGGGAGGGCCGAAGTTAATACTTTTTTTGCAGCCGTGTCGGTGTCCTCGAAATTAATACTTTTTTTGTGTGGGCTCGGGGCATAGGCGGATAGCCCCTCGCTGTCCGCCCCTTTTGGCGCGGACGGTTATCCTCGTCCGTCTCTATTCTTTGAATATTCGCCCGCCCGGACTTCGATAAATGCGGGTGTAGCCCATGCGGAGTGTAGCATTTTTTTGCAAATAAATTTGCATATATGAAATTTTTTCCGTAATTTTGCAGCGCAAAATCATTAACACCCCCGCCGCAGGTTTTTGCGACCGCTGGCTCCGATAGCGTAAAAAAGCGGAGACATAATAGCATTACTATTATTTCGCGTTCAAGAAAAAGCCTGAGAAACTGATTTCTTAAAGTCGGGATAAAGCGTTCACTATGTCTGTGAACTCAAACAATATGCTAATAATCCATGCAGGTGTGGATTTCTCTATGCATATTGGCGGGTTCTTCTCAGGCTCCCGTGAACGCGAATAGAAAGTTCACACCTTTTCTTTTGCCCGTAGTCGATTGATAGTTGTGCGCAAAACAACTATCAATGACAGCAAATAGTAACAAACTATATCTTCCGGGCTTAAACGGTATTCGTGCCGTAGCCTCTCTAACAGTTTTGTTTGGACACATGTGGTCACCATTTGGAGATTGGGGCGTAACTCCAAATTGGCGCATGCCTTGGCCTGATGGTCCTGTAACCACATTCTTTGTGATAAGTGGTTTCTTAATCACTTTCCTTCTCCTAAATGAAACAGCAAAGACCAACGACGTTAGTATCCCTAAGTTCTACATGCGTCGTATTCTGCGTATCTGGCCGCTTTATTATGTCTATTTGATTTTGGCACTTATAGCCGTCGCGCTATTCCATGACGAGATTAATTCCGCAGGTTGGTTTTATGCCTTTTTCTCCGGCAATATATCCCATGCCATCGGTTTAGGAATCATCCCTTTGTTCCATTTTTGGAGTCTTGGCGTTGAGGAGCAATACTATCTCTGGTATCCTTGGATGGTCAAATACAACAAGAAACATCTACTAACGGCTGTCTCGTTATTGTGTGTTTGTTGGTTCGGACTTAAATTGTTCGCGTATATCGTATTCGGGAAAGGCTTGTTCTATCGAGTTATGGCAGTTACTCAATTTGATTGTATGATGATTGGAGCTATGGGCGCTATCATGTACTATCGCAAAAAAGAGTGGTTCTGCAAACTATGTGGACATCCTATCGTAGCCGTTCTTGCTTGGATACTATTCTTCTCGTCTGGTTTATACGCCAACTATATTCCATCACCGGTACGAAATGAATACATAGCCCTAATATCGCTCATGGTGATAGTGGCTGGCTTATTACGAAAGCCGTTGTTGGAGAACAAAGTAATGAACTATTTAGGGCAGATTTCATACGGTATCTATGTCATACATCCGTTATTGCTATATATACTGACGCACCTCATTCAACCTGCACAATTTATGCCGAACAATGTTGCTTCGGTAGTTATATTTGTCGCTATAACGGCTTTGACAATTGGCTTGGCATCTTTGTTTTACAAGTATTTTGAGATGCCGTTCTTGCGCATGAAAAATAAGTTCAGCGTAGTAGAGAGTACTAACTCCAATGAATAGCTGTTCCCTATTTTTCTTCTTTTTCAGGAAATAGAATTTGCTGCTCAAGTAGGTTGATCCTTCCACTCACATGGAAATCAAAGCGAAATATCATGGGAAACTATAAAGCTTATTCAAGGCTCATACAAAGCTCATTCAAACTTCATATGATCCTAACGATACTTTTTTGAAACGCTGAAAAATTATAGAAAGGCCTATTTTTCGGCCGCTTTTTTAGCCAAATTTAACTCGTGACGGATATAATCCCACAACCGCGGATACGTGTATTCTCCGGCCTTCCGTGCCTCCCGTTGAAATTCAGCGTGTTTCTTCTCCCATTCTGCCCGCAAAACAGGATCGTGGTAAATCTTCTGCGCCTCCGTTACAACTGAGTTAAACCGCTTAATTTGAGGACGTTCCGCCATTTTCTTGCGTTGTTGCTTGGTCAAACGCGGCTTATGACAAACAGCCATCACTTTGGACTTGTCTTTGACCAAAGAGCGTAGATAAAATTCGCCATCTAAATCTCCTGCGTACCTCTCAAAGGCCGCGGACATTGCTATTCGTCTTCCTGCCATATTGAATTCCTCAAATTTTTCTGCAAAATTACAACAAATTTTTCAAATTTGCAAGATTTAGTTCGAAAAAAATTAAATAGGCTCGCATAGTTAGTTTTTTTTTACGGACTGAAGCTTGTAGTTTGCACGAAAGTGCGAACGTAATTTCGGCGGGAACCCGCTTGCGGGAGGGCCGAAGATAATACAAATCTTCCATATTTCCAAATATTTTGCTTACAAAATATACATTTTCTTGCATAATCCAAAAAAAAGTTGTACCTTTGCAGGCTGATTAGTTAATATGGAGGAAAACGGGCTTATATTCAGGTGTTTCGCCAGCGGTAGTAGCGGTAACTGCTATTACTTGGGTACGCGTCGTCAGGGAATACTGATTGATGCGGGCATCTCTGCGCGGCAGATACAGAAATATCTGCGCGAGATGGGCCTCGATTTCCAGAATATCATGGGTGTGCTTATCACCCACGACCACGCGGACCATATTCGTGCCGTAGGCACATTGGGTGAGCGCGTGAAATTGCCTATCTATACGACGGCGGAGATCCATGACGGTATCGATCGCAATTATGGTGTGCGTGAGAAGTTGCGCACCAGTCGTCGTTATTTCAATAAGGGCGAAGAATGGGAACTGTTCGGCATGAAGATCAATACATTCAGTATTGAGCACGACTCGACTGATTGCCTGGGTTACTGCATTGACTATCTGAATCAGCGCTTTGTGCTGATGACCGACTGCGGCAGTGTAAACAAAGAGATGGAGGAGTATATTCGTACGGCGAACCATCTGGTGATCGAGGCGAATCATGACGAGCACATGCTCCTCAACGGTCCGTATCCGACTTATCTGAAAGAGCGTATTCTCAGTCCGCGCGGACATCAGAGCAATGATGTATGCGGCGAACTGTTAGAGCGTAACTGGCATCCGGATTTGCGTAATGTGTGGCTATGCCACCTCTCGCTGGAGAATAACGATCCGGAAGTGGCCTACGATACCGTTGCGTCTTATCTGGAGGAGATAGAAATCATCCCCGGGCAGGATATTTTCCTCAAGGCGCTTGATCGTACTCAGCCCAGTCCGATTTATGAGTTGAATGAAAAAATAATTACGGAGTAATATGGAAAGATTAGTTATCATCCCTACTTACAACGAGAAAGAGAATATCGAAGCCATCATCACGGCGGTGATGGAGTTGCCGTTGGAGTTCAACGTGCTTGTTATTGATGACGGTTCGCCCGATGGCACTGCCGCCATTGTCAAAGGCCTCATGGCCAAGAAATACAAGGACCGTGTGTTCCTCGTAGAGCGTTCCGGCAAGTTGGGGCTCGGCACGGCTTATATCGCCGGTTTCAAGTGGGCTATCGAGCATAAAGCCGAATATATCTTTGAGATGGATGCGGACTTCAGTCACAATCCGCAGGACCTGCTCAAACTCTATGACGCATGTGCCAATCAGGGTGCCGATTTGGCTATCGGAAGCCGTTACGTCACGGGTGTTAACGTAGTTAACTGGCCGATGGGACGTGTGCTGATGAGTTATTTCGCTTCGAAGTACGTTCGTACAGTGCTGGGCGTTAATATCCATGATACGACAGCCGGTTTTGTGGCTTACAAGCGTCATACGCTGGAGACCATCGAGTTGGATAAGATACGTTTCAAAGGCTATGCCTTCCAGATCGAGATGAAGTTCACGGCATCCAAATGCGGCGCGAAGATTATTGAAGTGCCGATTATCTTTGTCAACCGTGTACTCGGAACGAGTAAGATGAGCGGTGGTATTTTCTCAGAAGCTTTGTTAGGTGTTATCCGTCTTAAAATTTCTTCCTGGTTCCGCAAATATCCCAAATTATGACATTAGAACAGACCTTATCACAATTGGTAAAAGCGGCTGTGAAGTCGCTGTATGATATAGAGGCTGCGGATGCGCAGATACAACTGCAGAAGACCCGTCCGGAGTTTGAGGGAAACATCACATTAGTGGTGTTCCCATTTGTTAAATTAGCCCGCAAAGCGCCGGCACAAGTAGCTGCCGAGATTGGCGAATGGATACTCGCCTCCGGAGGCTCTCCGGTCGCTAAATACAATGCCGTACAAGGCTTCTTGAACTTGAGCATCTCCGATGCCTTCTGGGTTGAGCAACTCAAGGCCATTGACGCCGCTGAGAACTACGGCAAGCAGTCGGACCGGAAGCAGTTGATGATGGTGGAGTATAGCTCGCCGAACACCAATAAACCGCTGCACCTCGGTCACGTACGTAATAACTTGTTGGGTTATTCGATTGCGCAGATCCAAGAGGCGAACGGATGGCAGGTTGTGAAGACCAATATCGTCAATGACCGCGGTATTCATATCTGCAAGTCGATGCTCGCTTGGCTGAAGTTCGGTAACGGCGAGACACCCGAGACCAGCGGCAAGAAAGGCGATCACCTCATTGGCGATTACTACGTACGTTTCGATATCGAGTATAAGAAACAGATTGCCGCGCTGATGGCGGAAGGCAAGGATGAAGAAACGGCTAAACGCGAAGCACCGCTGATGCTGGAAGCGCAAGAGATGCTACGCAAATGGGAAGCCAACGACCCGGAAGTTCGCGCATTATGGGCGAAGATGAATAGTTGGGTATATGCCGGTTTTGACGAGACTTATCAGCGGATGGGCGTTTCGTTCGATAAGATTTATTATGAATCGAACACCTATCTGGAAGGCAAGTCGGAAGTGGAGAAAGGTTTGGCAAGCGGTCAGTTCTACCGTCGTGAAGATGGTTCCGTTTGGGCAGACCTCACCAAAGACGGTCTTGATGAGAAACTGCTGCTTCGTTCGGACGGTACCTCGGTTTACATGACCCAGGATATCGGTACGGCCAAATTGCGTTTCCAGGATTATCCGATAGATAAGATGGTCTATGTGGTCGGCAATGAGCAAGAGTACCATTTCAAGGTGCTCTCCATCCTCTTAGACCGCCTCGGTTTCCCGTTCGGCAAGGAACTGGTGCATTTCTCGTACGGCATGGTCGAACTGCCTAACGGCAAGATGAAGAGCCGCGAAGGTACGGTGGTCGATGCCGATGAGTTGATGGATAAGATGGTAGAGGATGCCAAGGAGATTTCCAAAGACAAAGTGAACACGCTGCAAGGTATTACGGAAGACGAGGCCAACGAGATAGCCCGCAAGGTGGGTCTCGGTGCACTCAAATACTTCATTCTGAAGGTCGATCCGCGTAAGAACATGCTCTTCAATCCCGCCGAGTCTATCGACTTCAACGGCAACACCGGTCCGTTCATCCAATACACCTTCGCGCGTATTCAATCCGTGCTCAGGAAAGCGGATGGATCGGTTACCGGTGACGGGTTACAGGTTACGGTGCTTGATCCTAAGGAATTGGGCTTGATCCAGCGTCTGTGCGAATATCCGTCGATAGTACGTACAGCAGGAGACGAGTTCTCACCCGCAGTCCTTTGTAATTACGCGTACGCCCTCGCGTGCGACTTTAACTCGTTCTATCACGATTTGAGCATTCTCAACGAACCCGACGCACAAAAGAAAGCGCTGCGTTTGCTATTGGCAAAGAACGTAGCGAAAGTGCTGAAGAGCGCCTTTGCACTTCTCGGCATTGAGATGCCCGACAGGATGTGATAACACAGAAAACGAAAAATAAAATACCACTTATATGAAAGCAAACATCCAAACTTATCTCATGGCTCTGAGCGCGTTGCTCTTAGTTGGTTGTGGCATAGATGTGCCCAAGGTAACACCTACCTCGTATGCAACGATGACCGTAGAGCGAAAGGACGTAACCTTGCCGTTGCGTTATAGTGCGACACTCAAAGGTACGAATGATGTCACTATCAAACCGCAAGTAAGTGGACAGTTGATGGAGATTCGTATTATTGAGGGACAGCAAGTAAAAAAAGGTGACGTGTTATTCGTCATCGATAGTCGTAACGCACGTTTGGAACTGGAGTCCTGCGAGGCAAATCTGCTTGCGTCGCAGGCGGCTGAGAGCAGTGCCAAACTGGAGTATGAGAGCAATAAGAACCTGTTTGAGAAAGGAATAGTGAGCCGTTATATGCTCGATAACTCCGAGAATGAGTACAAACGTGCGATAGCTACGACGGCACAAGCACGGGCTGCAGTGGATAGAGCGCAGGTGAACCTCGGTTTCTGTACCATTACCTCGCCGGTAACGGGTGTTATCGGTTCCGTACCTGTTTTTGCGGGAGACCAGGTGAATACCTCCACTTTCCTGACGATGGTCAGCGGCAATGCGCAGATGTACGCTGAGTTCTCTGTCAGCGAGTCGGTGCTGGCGTATCGTCATGAAGACGAACAAGTGAATAAATCGCTTGACAATTTTCCGGATGTTTCTTTCGTCTTCCGTAGCGGCGTGGAATATCCGCTGAAAGGACGTGTGACGAGTGTGACCGGTACGGTGGACCGTACTACGGGTTCGTTGTCATGCAAGGCGACGTTTCCGAACCCTGACGGCGGACTCTATTCGGGCGTACAAGGAACGGTTGTCATTCCTATCGACGAGAAAGATGTGATCGTTATTCCTCAGAACGCTGTTGTACGTCTGCAGGATAAATCGCTGGTGTATAAGGTGGGAGCAGACAGCTGTGCGTATAGCGCCATCGTCACCACGACCGGTATGAACAGTGAGCGTGACCTGATTGTGATGTCCGGTCTTGAGGTGGGGGATGTAATCGTTACTGAAGGAGCCAACAATGTGATAGAAGGACAAAGAGTGCTTTATTAATTATGAAAGGCAACATTTTTATTGACAAACATGTGATGGCGTGTGCGATTGCTATCGTCATCGCATTGGTCGGATTCATCTGCCTCAATAGTCTTTCTGTGGAGCAGTACCCGGACATCGCACCGCCGAGTGTTCGTGTATCTACATCGTACACCGGTGCGGATGCCAACACGATTATGAAATCCGTTATCCAACCGCTGGAGGAACAGATTAACGGTGTGGAGCACATGACCTATATGACATCCACCGCCTCTTCGACAGGCGATGCGTCTATCATGGTCTATTTCGCACAGGGAACGGACCCCGACATGGCAACGGTGAACGTGCAGAACCGCGTGCAGCAGGCATCCCCTCTCCTGCCGGCTGATGTGACCAAAGTGGGTGTGTCGGTGGCGAAAACGCAGAATAGTATTTTGCAGATTGCGGCACTCAAATCGACGGACGGTAAGTACGATGCCAACTTCATTGCCAACTATATAGACATCAATGTGCGTCCGCGTTTAATGCGTCTGACGGGTGTAGGAGATGTGAATAACCTGGGTAATACCTACGCGCTGCGTGTATGGCTCAAACCCGATGTGATGGCGCAATACGGTCTCGACCCCCGTGACATCTCTATGGCTATCACGAGCCAGAGTTTCGTCGCTTCTACCGGTACGCTTGGTGAGCAGTCGGAGAACGCTTACCAATATCCGATGGAGTATAAAGGAACGCTCAAGACCGTGGAGGAGTTCAATAATATCGTGCTTCGTTCCGGTGACGGTGGTAACGTGCTGTATCTGAACGAAGTGGCGGATATCGAGATCGGTGCGGTCAGCTATTCGATGTCGTCCACTGTGGATGGCATGCCGGGCGTGGTCTTCATCGTCAATCAGGCACCGGGAGCCAATGCGACCGAGGTCAACGAGAAGATACAAGACTTATACGAGCAGCTCACTCCTTCTCTGCCGGCAGGATTGGAGTTCGTTGTGCTGGAGACATCCAACGACTTCCTCTATGCCGCCATTCATAACGTGGTAGAGACGCTTATCATCGCTATTCTCCTCGTTATTCTGGTGGTTTACTTCTTCCTGCAGAATTTCAAGGCGACCCTTATTCCTTCGATATCTATTATCGTATCGTTGTTAGGCACGTTCGCGGTGGTGAAAGTAGCCGGTTTCTCACTCAATATGTTGACGCTCTTTGCCCTCGTGCTGGCCATCGGAACGGTGGTTGACGACGCGATAGTCGTCGTCGAAGCGGTAATGGGTAAGATAGAGAGTGGGGTGAAAGATGCACGTGAAGCGACACGACAAGCGCTGAGCGAAGTATCCACGGCCGTTATCTCGTGTACACTTGTCTTCATGGCCGTGTTCATTCCTGTGACTTTCATGCCCGGTACGTCGGGTTCGTTCTTCACCCAGTTCGGTGTGACCATTGCCTCGGCAGTCGGGCTCTCGTGCGTATGCGCGTTGGTGCTCTGTCCTGCTTTGTGTGCCCTTATGATGCGGGCTGAAGACAAGCAAGACACCCGTAAGGGATTGAACTATTATACGAAGAAGGCCTATACCGCTTCGTATAATGCCATCCTCGGCAAATATCAGAAATCCGTGGTGATATTCGTGAAACGTCCGTGGATATCGGGTGTGTTGCTGGCTATCACGGCTGTGCTGGTCGTGCTGCTGATGAAGGCAATGCCGTCCGGTCTCGTGCCGCAGGAGGACCAGGGTGTTATCCTGTGCGAGGTACGTTCGCCGGAGGGCTCGACGCTTCATGAGACAGAAGAGATATTGAAGCAGGTGGAGGAGAAAGTGAAGAAGATTCCTGAGCTGGAATGCTATTCCATCAGTAACGGTTATGGTATGATCTCCTCTGCGGGAACGAACTTCGCAACGCTGATCATCCGTCTCAAGACCTGGGATGACCGACCGGGCTTCAACCACTATATCGACCTTGTCATGGCCCGATTCTATATGGACTGTCTGTCTATCAAGAATGCGAAAGTGCTGCTGTTCCAGTTACCGCAGATTCCCGGATACGGTTCGTCTAACAGCATTGACCTGCAAATTCAGGATAAGAGTGACGGCAATCTGACGGAATTCAGCCAGTACGTGGACCGCTTCCTTGCCAAGCTGGCAGAGCGTCCGGAGATAGCCAGTGCCAGTTCGACCTATTCGGAGCGCTATCCGAAGTATAAAGTGGAAGTGGATCCTGTGCAGTGTGACCGTGCGGGTGTTTCCGCATCCGCTGTGCTGTCCACGCTCGGTGCTTACTGTGGTGGTTCGTATGTAGGTAACTTCAACCAGTTCAGCAAGGTCTATCGTATTATGGTCAGCGCTGCTCCGGAATACCGTCTCGACCCTTCGTCGCTGAATAATATCTACGTGAAGCTGAAGGATAATAAGATGGCGCCCATCTCGGAATTCGTGACCCTCACGGAAGTTGTCGGTTCGTCTTCTATCAAGCGTTTTAACCTCTTCCAGTCTATCTCCTGTTATGTGAACGCTGCCAATGGTTATTCGGAAGGCCAAGCCCACGAAGCCATTGCAGAGGTATTCAAGCAGACCATGCCGTCGCATCTCACATACGAGTACGGCTCGATGTCGCGCGAGGTGGAGGAGACCTCCAACAGTAATATGACTGTATTGATCTATGTGATCTGTGCTATCTTGATATATCTTATCCTGGGTTCGCTCTATAACTCATGGTTCACACCATTTGCGGTGCTTCTTTCCGTGCCGTTCGGACTCATGGGTTCATTCTTCTTCGCATGGGTGGCATATAAGATCGGTATCCCGGGACAGGAGAATAACATCTACCTTCAGACGGGTGTTATCATGTTGATAGGTCTGTTGTCCAAGACCGCTATTCTTATCACCGAGTTCGCTTCGGAGCGTCGTGCGCAGGGAATGTCTATTCCTGAGGCGGCAATGGAGGCTTGTCGTGAGCGTCTGCGTCCTATTCTGATGACCGTCGTTACGATGATTGTCGGAATGATTCCTCTCGTTATAGCGGGTGGTGCCGGTGCGAACGGTAACCGTGCTCTCGCGGTAGGCGTGGTAGGCGGAATGGCTATCGGTACGATTGCACTTCTTTTCGTGGTGCCGGCTTTCTTTATCGTCTTCCAGACGCTGCATGAGAAAGTACACGGTGCACCGGTGGCAGTAGCTGAACCGGCGCAGGAGAAGGAGACCAAGAAACCCCGCAAGGCTTCGAAGAAAGTGCCGATGATTGCGGTGCTGATGATTGGCTCGGTGCTCATGTCGAGTTGTGGTATCTACGGCAAGTACAAGCATACGGACGAACTGAACAACACGATAGAGACTATCACACCCTCCCTTTTCGGCGACAGTCTGCCGGCGGAGGTAGTGACTAATGACGAGGTCAGTGTGGCACAAATCAGTTGGAGAGATATCTTCACAGATCCCTTGCTGCAGCAGCTGATTGAGTCGGCTTTGACGCGAAATACAGACCTCAACTCAGCGCGTATCGCCATCGAACAGTCGCAGGCGAGTCTGAAAGCCGCCAAGTTGGGCTATCTGCCTTCCTTCTCTCTGGTGCCTTCCGGAGGTGCCAGCTGGAACAACAGCGCCAATGCATGGACGCCTTCGTATTCGGCTAACCTGCAGATGAATTGGGACCTTGACCTTTTCGGCACCAATCTCAATGCGGTGCGTAAGTCCAAGGCGGTGCTCAAACAGGCGGAATATAACAAACTGGCTACGCAGGCCAATCTTATTGCCACTGTTGCCCAGCTATATCTAATGCTGCAATTGCTGGATAGAGAGATGGAGATACTGATTAATACCGACAGCCTCTGGAATGTGTCGTTGGAGACACAGCGTGCTCTCTATGAGAACGGCAAGTCCTATTCCACGGCGGTCAATCAGATGGAGAACTCATACCTCACGGTGAAGACGCAGATCATCGATGTGCAACGCGGTATCCGCAATACAGAGAATACCATCTGCCAACTGCTGGCTATCACGCCACAACGTATCGCGCGTAACTCGTGGGCGGCATACGAACTGCCGGAGCGCGTGTCAACCGGTATTCCGGCACAGATGTTAGAGAGACGTCCGGACATCCAGATCGCGGACCAGAAACTCGCAGAGGCGTTCTATAACACCAATGCGGCGCGTTCGGCGTTCTTCCCTAAGATCTCGTTGCAAGGTGTATTGGGCTGGGGTAATAACGGAGGAGTCATCGCAGACCCGGGTGCGCTATTGTTCAACGCGCTCGCTTCGCTGACACAGCCTATTTTCGCCCAAGGCAGACTGGTTGCACAACTGAAGATCAACAAGTTGGCGCAAGCGGACATGCAGCAGAAGTATGTTCAGGCGGTTATCGACGCCGGTAATGAGGTGAATGATGCCCTTGCGGACTGCCAGTCGGCCAAGCTGAAAGATGCGTATTACAAGCGTCAGGTCGAGGTGCTCCAAGACGCCTACGTGGGCACGCACGAACTCATGGACGCGGGCAAGGCCAGTTACCTGGAGGTGCTGACGGCACAGGAGACACTCCTCTCCGCGCAGCTCAACGAAGCCACGAACCTGTATGAAGGTGCTGTAGCCCTCATCGCCCTGTATATCGCGTTGGGCGGAGCTACGGATTGATACGACAATACAACCATATACCATAAAAGAAGAGGCGGCCGGATGGTCGCCTCTCTTTTGTTGAAAGAACTATCCGCAAGGCTGTTTGCCTGCGGAGGCTCTCCGCTTACTCAGCGTCTTTCCTGTTTGCTTTCTTGGTAGCAGCCTTCTTAGCCGGTTTCTCCTCGGCTTCCATGGAAGCCTTGAGGTCGGCCAGAACGCTCAGGTCACCGAGCGTGGTCTTCTCCACCTTCGGCATCTCTACTTGCGGCTCTTCCGGTTTAGCGGCTTTCTTGGCAGCCTTAGCCGGAGCCTCTTTGCGCTCCTCCCAAGTGCGGAGGTGGCTTACCAGAATACGCTTAGCGTCGCGGTTGAACTCGATCACCTTGAACGGCAGTTCGTCGCCAACGGCAACCGGGCTCTTGTCTTCCTTAGCGAGGTGACGTGTGGTGCAGAAGCCCTCAACGCCCTCCTCGAGGGAGATAACAGCGCCCTTGTCGGTCAGTTCAACAACCTTACCGTTAACAACGGTATCTACGCCGAACTTAGCCTCAAGCTCCTCCCAAGGATTCTCCTCGAGCTGCTTGTGACCGAGACTGAGGCGACGGTTAGCTACATCGATGTCGAGAACAACAACCTCGATCTGAGCACCGATCTGGGTGAACTCGTTCGGGTGTTTGATCTTCTTGGTCCAGCTGAGGTCGCTGATGTGAATCAGACCGTCCACGCCTTCCTCGATCTCAACGAATACACCGAAGTTGGTGAAGTTGCGAACCTTAGCGAAATGACGTGTACCTACAGCGTACTTGGTCTCTACGTTTGCCCACGGGTCAGCCTTGAGCTGCTTGATACCGAGGCTCATCTTGCGCTCTGCGCGGTCGAGAGTCAGGATAACAGCATCTACCTCGTCGCCTACCTTCAGGAAGTCATTTGCGGAACGCAGGTGCTGGCTCCAGCTCATCTCACTGACGTGAACGAGACCTTCTACGCCTTCTGCGATCTCTACGAATGCTCCATAATCAGCCATAACGACTACCTTACCGTGAACTTTGTCGCCTACTTTGAGGTTCGGGTCGAGTGCATCCCATGGATGCGGAGCAAGCTGCTTCAGACCGAGCGCGATACGCTTCTTCTCCTCGTCGAAGTCGAGGATGACCACGTTAATCTTCTGGTCGAGCTCGACAACCTTCTTCGGATCGTCGACGCGGCCCCAAGAGAGGTCTGTGATATGGATGAGTCCGTCCACACCGCCCAGGTCTACGAACACGCCGTAGCTGGTAATGTTCTTCACCGTGCCTTCGAGGATCTGACCCTTCTCCAGACGCGAGA
>JAFWAK010000120.1 GCA_017507715.1 Paludibacteraceae bacterium
ATCATTCGAGACGATCAACTGAATCAATTGTTATGAAAAAACTAATCATCCTGGCATTGGCTGCGACGATGTTCGCGTCATGCGGAAAGAAGGCAGAAGAAGATGGTTTCGCTTGGAACAAAGCGACCGTCTATTTTGTGCTGGTGGACCGTTTTTGCAACGGCGATAGTACCAATGACCAACAGTATGGTCGCTGCACCGACTACGGTAGCGAACGCATGAACGCTTCTACCTTTCATGGAGGCGACTACGCCGGACTCTTGCAGAAAGCCAAAGAGGGCTACTTCACCGACTTGGGCGTAGATGTTGTTTGGCTGACCGATCCGTACGAACAAGTGCATGGTTGGGTGCCCGGCAGCGGTTGGGTGGTCAATGACTTCCCGCACTACGGTTACCATGGTTACTACCCGCTGGACTATACCCAGATGGACAAGAACTTCGGTACGATTGAGGAATACCGTGCGCTGATAGACGAACTGCATGCGCAAGGTATCCGCGTGATGGAAGGAGCCAATATCAACGATATCGGTTATCCGACGTACTTGGATGCGTTGCAGCAAGGATTTGCTACAGTGCCGGGTATTGATACAGAAACCGCAGCGGTGGAGCATCGTCGTGACATCAACTACGATGCGTGGTTAGAGGCAATGTATGACCAGCCCGATTGGTACACCACCGAATGGCTGCGCCGACCGGCTGAGACGGACGACCCGTATCAGATGACCCTGTACGGCCTGCCGGATTATCTGACCGAAAAGACGGAGCCGGTTCGCCTGCCGGCTTTCCTGCATCGCAAATGGCAACGGGAAGGCAACGACAATGATGCGTGGACGTGGCCTGCGATGAAAGCCTTGCGAAAGGACACCACGCTGGCGCCGGATGATTATGTGATACGGTATATCGCGGCATGGGTAGAGGAATTCGGTATAGACGGTTTCCGCTGTGATGTCGTAGGTTATGTGCACCCGTGGCGCTGGAAACAACTGCATGACGCCTGCAACGAGGCGCTGAACCGATGGCGTGCCAAACATCCCGAGCAGGCGGCTTCCAAGTGGACGGACGAAGTGATGTTCACCGGTGACTATGACGATGCCTATATCACTCATCTGCCTGAGTATGAAGCGAATGGCTTTAACAGCATGGTGAATATGATGTTCCCGAAAGATGGTGACCTGACCACTATCGCGCAGACATGGCAGGCGTATAGCGATTCGATGGCGGTTTGGCAGGCTGCGGGCTATGCATGGTATCCGTTCTCGTACCTGAACAATGCCTATTTCCGCGAAGCGGACATGGCGCATATGGACCGGTGCGCCACCTGTTTTCTGCTGTCACCCGGAGCCGTGCAGATCTTCTATGGTGACGAGGTCGGTCGTAAGACTTCGGACGCAATCCTGAATGTGGATGCAGCACAGGGTTTCCGCAGCGATTACGATTGGTCTGCGCCTAACGATACGCTCATGGCGCACTACCGGAAATTATGCGCGTTCCGTAAAGTTCATCCTGCGGTCGGCGCCGGAAAACAAACGATGCTGAATTCCACTACTGTGCTGAGGGCATTGGGCAAAGACACGATCGTCATCGCCTTGAATCCGCAACCCGCGATGCCCATACCGGTTCCTTTTGCGGACGGCGACCGCGTAAAAAATGCGTATAGTGGCGAAACGACCGTCGTTCAAAACGGTCAAGTGATGCTGCAACAATCCTGCGGTCACGTGGCACTTATCGAGAAAATGAACTGAATGAGTTAGTATGACGAACAAACACATATATTTAGCCGGAGGATGTTTCTGGATGTGAAGAACTGGGAACCTATAAAAGACCCTCACAAATTCGATGGGCAACGTATTGTAATCGGCTCAGTGACAGACGGCTACAATCCGCAAGAAGAGCACTACCGTCGCACACGCCGGCTATTAGAGGAGTTGCAGGGCGCACAGGCGGAGATTCTTGTCACTACCAAATCTGATCTCGTGCTGCGCGATTTGGATGTACTGAGTACATTCCCAAAAGTAACCGTATCATGGTCAATCAACACGCTCGACGAGCAGTTCAAAAATGATATGGATGAAGCAGTCAGTATTGAGCGTCGGCTAGCTGCTATGAAGCAGGTCTACGACAAAGGAATCCGCACTGTATGTTTTATCTCGCCTATCTTTCCTGGTATAACAGATGTTTGGAGTATCATGGAGAGGGTGCGCGAACAGTGCGACCTCATTTGGCTGGAGAACCTGAATCTGCGCGGACAATTCAAACCCGTAATCATGCGTTACATTGCAGAAAAATATCCGCATCTTATGCCACTGTACGATGAAATTTACAACAAAGGCAAACGCAATTGGTGGCATCGTCTGGAGGAAGACGTGCAACGCTTTGCTACCGAGCATGAAATGCCGTATTTACGCAATGATCTGCCATATGGGCGAGCCGAAAAAGGAAAGCCGATACTGGTCAATTACCTTTATCATGAGGAGATCCGGTTAAATAACAATAAATAGCAAAAAATTGCAACTGTTGCCAAGCTAAAGGCACTTCCTTTACATTGTGCTTGCAACCCAAGTACGGATTGTGTAAGACTGCTGACTCGTGACGAGCCGGCAGTTTTCTTTTATACTTACCTGCGGTCTACCTCTTTCTGTCACGTTTGTTCGCCCTGACCAAGCAGCTGCGCACTTCACTCTACCTGCCGGTGGCTGCAACTACCTCCGGTGGGTGACTACAGCCCTTTGCTGTACCGGCTGACATCAACACCCTGCGAGCGTCCGGCTTTGCAAGGGTTCACAAGTTCCGCATTGTTGCACAATACCAAATTTGGACCCTTCGACCTGCTACCCTTTAAAGGGGACCCTTCGAAAGTGCGTTCGCACCCTTGTGCGAATAACATGGTTTATGGCAGACAAATCAGATACATCTGTTTGCTCTGCAATAATCCATGTGTATTCCAAATTTTTGTAGCACCTTCCAATCCCTAACGCATGCTTTTTAATAAAAAAATACATTTTTTTTCGGAAAAAATTTGCTTTTTAAAAAAAAAATATTATCTTTGCAACGTTTTTTGTGCAAACCGTTTATTATATCCAAATATGAAAAAAAAATTTGTATTATTTTTAGCGCTTTCGTTAGGCGTAATGATGTCTGCAACGGAAGTCGTTTTCATGACATCAAGTCAGTCTATACGATATGTCGTAGAGTCTGATATTGAAAAAATGTCATTTTCTGATTCTACACTTTTGATTACCAAAAATGATGTCTCCATTGAATTGTGTCTAGATTCATTGCAGAAGTGGTATTTTGACAATATCCAAGATAATCTGACTTCTCTTAACGAGATTATGTCATCTGATGTGGAAATTACTCAAATTGAGAATACTTTAACAATTAAGAACACTGACGGAACAAAAAAGGCTGTCTCTTTTTGTTCCGTCAGCGGAATCGTTTTGTTGAGTTCTCAGCCTAAGGAAACTCTTCAAATTGATTTATCATCGATGGCCCCGGGTGTATATGTTTTGAACGTGGGTAATGATTCATTTAAAATTTTAAATAAGTAAATATCATGAAAAAAAATATACTTTTTCTACTGTTTATTTGCATGTACATTAATGTATTTGCTCAGTCAAACATTTTTGTTATGTGCAACGATAACACCATTGAATCATTTTTGACTTCTGAAGTTGATAGTATTACG
This sequence comes from Paludibacteraceae bacterium, assembly GCA_017507715.1. Taxonomy (GTDB): domain Bacteria; phylum Bacteroidota; class Bacteroidia; order Bacteroidales; family Paludibacteraceae; genus Colicola. The sequence goes on from JAFWAK010000120.1 coordinate 3,686, forward strand.
TTTGACTACTTGAATGCGGATGGAGACACTATGTTAACTGCTCAACATCAATTGTTTTGGACAGCAGACTCAACTTATCGTATTGCTCTCTCGAAAATCGATACTGTTTTAGTTAAACAACAGACAATAACTTACAATAGTCGAGTATTTACTCTGACATCAGAACATGATCCTTATTTAACTTATTTGGATTCTCTTTCATTTATGATGTCTCTTTCTACTCCGTCTTATTACCTCCCACGAGTAGGGAATATAGTAGTATCCGATTATACCTGTGTTACTTTTGCTCAAGGTATCATTGCTTTTGTTGACAGCATTAAAACTCAACAAGATGGCTATCATTATTATTGCTCTAAAGCAACATTTGACGATGTATTTGACGAACTTTTCTTGGCTGGTGAAGCAGATGCTAATACTTTGAGAGCTCCTCAAAATGGAATGCGTCGTGTTAATGCTGTTGTTCCTGCACAATTGTGGAATTTGAATTATAATAAATCGGTTCCTTATAGTGGAACAACGACTAATGTGGATATTTCAGATGAAGCAAAACTTAAATTTTCTCTTGTAAAAACTGCTGAAATTCCTTTGACTGTACAACTGGTAGTTAATCACGACTTTATAGCATCATTATCATTTAATGCTCATACACAAGGTGCAAGATCCGGAGAAATTCCCGTTGGTTCTTATTCTGGTCCTCGCATTCCTGTTCCTGAAATTCCAATTATTTGGTTTACACCTCAATTCCATCTTTCTGTAGGTGCCTCTGTATCTGGGTCTGCGGATATACAATTCAACTCTAGTTTTTATCATAAAGACATCATGTCGATATATTATAATAAGTTGACGGGCTGGGTTCCATCGTATAATCCCTCTACTTCTGCTAGTATTGACAATCTTTCTCTCAATATGACAGGAAGTATTCAGGTTGATTTGATACCTAATTTCTTTATTTCTATTTGTGATACAGGTAATGGTATCGGAATTGGTGCATCTGTAGGCTTAAAGGGAACTGCAACATTTAATTTTGACGGTCTTGAATATCTGCATAATGGCAGTTATAATGCTATTAAGGACGCAAAATTTGTTCTGTCTTCTCCTCAAAGTGTTGAGGCATTTGCCGCTATAGATTTATTCTTTATGGATCCACAAGATTTCTCTTTCCCTATTGGTGATCGCGATGTTTTTTTGAAGGATTTCTATCTTCTTCCGGAATTTTCAACACCTACAGCGTCAATTAGTTCCTCAAAGACTGCTGCTACTATTACGACGCAAGTTAGTCGTAACTTGGTAATCCCTGTGCAGGTCGGTCTTGGACTATATGATTTAAATGATAATGAGATTGATAATTACTTCACATCGTATTCTCAGGGAACATACTCTTTGTCACATATGTTTACAGGATTACAGGCAGACAAATCGTATGTTGTTTATCCTATGGTAAAATTCTGTAATAATGTTTTCCGTGCTTCTCCTTCTAAATCAATTTCTATTGATCGTCTCTGTCTAGAATCTCCTACTGAAAACGTTGTTTTCTTCTATGATTCCAGAGACTGGGGTTCAATATATTGTTATCTCTGGAATGGAAGTGGAGAGTATCGATCATGGCCAGGTGGTGCAGCCACTTCTTTAGGCGATGGTTACTACAAATATGTTATACCTGCTGGTTTCTCTCCTAGCAATATTATTTGGAGCGATGGTGGAACAACTGCTACTATGAGTTACCAAACAAATGACTTGAACTTTGTGAATAGAGCTCTTTATACCCTTTCAGCATCTGCTCCTAACCCAAATTATGATGAGTGGGGAGGATGGCCTAGCCTTCCGTTCTGTTCGACTACTTCAGTAACAGAAATTTGTGGAGAGTAATTTTTAGCCCACTTGCATGACGCAGGTGGGCTTTCTTTTTGCCCCAAACCTTTCAGACCACGGTTGCATCCTGTTCGCCTTGACGTAATACCCCATCATATTCATGATCGCGAGGTTGAGGAAGCGTCCAAGAACCATGTTCGCCTGCTCGTTAATCTGTCCCTGTCCGGTGTCGATGCCGAGTTGGCGCGCCATAGGACCGTTGATGATGCAATAAGGAGCCCATGCGTGCGTAGAGAGGAGTGTGCGGCGGAACTCGGGACCTGCCATCGCTTTCGTCATGGCGATGAGCAGCGGCATGTATTCGGGTTTGCAGCCCGCCATGATGGCGTTGACGGCTACGTGCCAAGCGGTGATGTTACGGTACGCGCCGGGCATGACAACCACCGTCTCGTGCCAAGCGTAATCGCAGTATTCGAGGTAACGGTTCGCCTCTTCGTAAGTGGGTGGCACGAACGGCAGGCCGTCCGACCATTGCATGGAGACGAAGAACGAGTCGATCTTATGGATGTCGCCCCAGAACACATCGTCGCGCAGGTCGCCGTGGTCGGCATTCTTGGCGGCATCTATCTCCGCTTGCGTGATCGGCGTAGTGAGTCCGGCAAGGATCTGCGGCCAAGTCACATTACGGGTGTTGTCAATCAGCTGCTGCTCGGTGTGCGTGGCAAAAGCGCCCGGGTACTCGGCGGTACGCAGGACAGCTACGCCGTTGTTGTACGCCGTGTATTTGGCTTGGTCGGTAAAACCCGGTCCTGCCACCACGACGGCCGAGATGCCGAGGTACTCCGCGGCAATCGCGGAACCTGTCTCTTTAGGCGTGCAAATACCACAACCACCGTTGCCGCAGATAACAGCATCTACGTGATAATCAATCAGTTTCTGTTTGAACGCTTTCGCCTGCTCGCGGTCGATACCCATACCTGCGTACGGACCGGCATAACCCATCACATCGGTCAGAAGAACGGTCACGTTCTGGTAGTTCTCCTCGATGATGCGTTTGAGTTCGGGGTGCGTGACGTGCGCCATGAAACTGACGCCGACGATGGCGATGGTCTTGTTGTCGAGGGTTGTCAGACGTGGAGCTTGGTCGATATGCGTGACCATACTGCGTCCGACAGGCGAGACTACAGCGTAATTTCGGAACTCATCTTCCGGTGCGTGACAAGCCGTGTCGCAGATGACACGACCGAAAGAAGAAAGGCTGCATAGCAGAAAGGCAAAAGTAAAAAGTCGAAAGTCGAAAGATAAATGCGTTTTTTCTCATATAGGTTTCATTTTGTGTTCTGTCTATAAGATGCAGGAAACGCGCAAAAGTTAAATCGCAGGTACAAAAAATCCCACATATGCAAATTTTTGTGGGATTTTTTTGCTATTTATCAGTTGTTTTTAATGACCTGTACAGACGGGACATTCAGGCGGATGGCAAGCCACTGCTCCATGTGGGCGAGATCTTCGTGGGTTAGTGTCTCCTTTTTATGGCTTGCAGCCGGTTTCTCAGTAATAACCAGCAGCACGGTAGAGTCAGCGCGGGCAAGGGTGATCCGGTCTATGGACGACCATTGTGCGCGCAGTTCGTTACTGATCTGCTCCGTAGGCAGAACCAGCGCTTCATAGGCATCCAGTTGTTGACGGAGTGCGCGAATAGAATCGTCGCGCTGACGCAGTTGCTGCTCGGTGGACGCCAACCAATCGCGCATGACCTCTGTCTCGTTCAGCCGGCGGACTTCAATAGTGGCATCTTCCTGAAAAAGTATCTGCGCATGTGAGATCCCGTGTTTCTCAGCGTTCGTATAGAGTTGTGCACGCGATTCCGAACTCAGCGCTTCGCCTGCCAAACGCAACGTGAGCGTATAAGGTTTGACAGACATGTCCGTGCTGTAATCATAGATATAGGTGCCTCCGACGACTTGGTTCTCTTTCACAAAATGCCGTGCTTCGGTAGTGAAACGGTTCTCGCGGACGATACTATATGCCGTAAAGAAACTGGGTACCAGCACAACGAGGATCAATAAGCCATATGAGATGACTCTCCGACGTGAAGTACCGTATTTCTCTTCCACGACCGGGAAACGCAAGTGCTTGACTGCCAGGAAAGTAGCCAGAGCGATGAAGATGCAGTTGATAAAGAACAGATAGAGCGCTCCTGCTGCATATTGCCAGTTGAGGCTGGCGATACCATAACCGACCGTACAAAGCGGCGGCATGAGCGCGGTAGCGATCGCCACGCCGGAGAGAACCGTTCCTTTCTCTTTGCGCGAGAGTTCCAAGATGCCGGCAATGCCTCCGAAGAATGCGATGATGACGTCATAGACGGAAGGGTTGGTGCGCGCTAACAGTTCTGTGGGATTGTCTGTCTCCAGAGGCGTTACCACGAAATAGAGCGTCGATGCCAGAAGGCTGATGGCGAACATGATTCCGAGGTTCTTGAGCGACTGCAGTAACAGATCCGTGTCGTTGGTTCCCAAGCCCATGCCGAAGCCGATAATAGGGCTCATCAACGGCGAGATAAGCATGGCGCCGATGATAACAGGGATGGAGTTGACATTCAAACCGACCGAAGCAATGACGATCGCCACAAAGAGGATGTAGATGTTCGGTCCGCGGAAAGGGATATTACTGCGGATATTGGCGCTGGCGGCAAGTACATCGATGTAATCCGTCACACTCAGTTGCTCGCGGAAGAACCGCTTTGCCTGTTCTTTGAATTCTGAATAGGTCATATCTCAAAAGCTTTTAGTATGTCGTTTATTTGGTTAGGGTGTTCAGGGTAGTTATGGAGAGTTCGCTCATGCCTTCGATGGCATCGCTCACGTTGAGCAGCAGCTTAGGGTTGCTCACATCCCAATGGAACGTGCCGGAGTCGCTGTACCGTGCCGTCTCCGATTGCAGCACATAGACATAGCCGAAAGTCCTGTTGTCCTTGACGAGACGGTCGATACAGAGGACACGCTTGTCCCGCTTGTTGATGACGATGTTCCGCCAGATGACGTTGGTCGGCTGCGTGTGGTGGGTCGGGGCAAAAGTGGTTTGGAAAATCATGCTTGCCCCTTCGCTGTCCACCTCGTAGTCCGGCAGAAGACCGATATAGTCATCGCTGCGGAAAGAATAGGTGTTGTCGTGACCGCTCACCGCCTTCAGTTCGTTTACCTTGAACGGGATGTCTTTCTGCACGTCTTTTGCAAACTCCTCGCTCGTCGTCGCCCTTTGTACCGCGCAGGAGCAGAGGGCAAGTAATAATATGTAAAATATGGTTCTTTTCATTCTGCCTCTTTTAACTAGGTCTA
>JAFWAK010000121.1 GCA_017507715.1 Paludibacteraceae bacterium
AACCGTCTGGCCCATGCGTATCTGTTTTGCGGACCGCGAGGAGTGGGTAAGACCACTTGCGCACGTATCTTCGCAAAGACCATTAACTGCCTTAATCCGCAGAACGGCTACGATGCGTGCAACGAGTGTGAGTCCTGCAAGGCTTTCAACGAGCAGCGGTCGTTTAACATCCACGAACTCGATGCGGCGTCGAATAACTCGGTAGAGGATATCCGCTCGCTCATCGACCAAGTGCGTATCCCGCCGCAGATAGGCAAGTACTCCGTTTATATCATTGACGAGGTGCACATGCTTTCTGCCGGTGCTTTTAATGCCCTGCTCAAAACGCTTGAGGAACCGCCTTCATATGCCATTTTTATCCTTGCTACCACAGAGAAGCACAAAGTGCTTCCTACTATTCTCAGCCGTTGTCAGGTCTATGACTTCAATCGCATTACCGTGCCTGATACTATCGCTTACCTCCAGAAAGTGGCGGCGAACGAAGGCATCACGGTAAGCGAAGAGGCACTGAACGTGGTGGCGCAGAAAGCTGATGGAGGAATGCGTGACGCACTATCTATCTTCGATCAACTGGTGGCCTTCTGCGGCAATAACATCACCTATGAGCAGACGATAGCCGTACTGAATGTTCTCAATGCAGATTACTACTTCAACTTGGTGGATAGTGCGCTACGCCATGATGTGCCACAGGCGTTGTTGCTCTTCAATGAAGTGCTTAAACATGGTTTTGATGCCGGACATTTTATCACGGGTTTGGCCCAACACTTACGCGATGTGCTGGTCAGCAAAGACCCGCAGACACTGCCGTTACTTGAGACCTCGGATGCCATCCGTAAGCGTTATGCCGAGCAAGCGCAACATTGTGCGCCTGTATGGCTCTTTCAGGCGCTCGACATCCTCAATACCTGTGATATCAACTATCGCACGGCGCGTAACAAACGATTGACGGTAGAGCTGGCTCTCGTCAAACTATGCCAGTTGGGAGTAGCCCAGAACATGCCGGCCCAAGCAGCGCCTGTGCCGGCAACTAAGTCCGAAGCACCCAAACCGGCTCCGGCTCCAAAGTTAGCTCCGGCTCCTCAGCCGCAGTCTGCTGCAATAAGCGAACCGCAGCAATCCGCACATGGCACTCCTGCCCCGCAGCCCATCCCCAAGATGCCGAAGATTGGTCTGGGACTCGGGCTTAAGAAGAATCCGCAGCCGGAGGCTGCAGCAATAAACGAAGCGCAGCAATCATCGCATGGCAATCCTCCCCAAGAGGAGACCAATCGCCCTTTTACGGCTGACCAACTCAGAGACGCGTGGGTTGGTCTGGCTACAACCCATAAGGAGGAATTGCGTCTGAAACAGTTGATTGAGACTTATATACCGCACTTGACGGACGAGCAGACAGCGCAAATCATGATGCCGAACCCTTGGCAACTGCAGGAGATGAAAAAAGCCTTGCCGGTGTTGCTGCGTCAGTTGCATAGTGCGCTGCATAATAACCTGCTCAGGATTGACCTCGTTCAGGAGGAGTTTAACCAAGAGCAGATGGCTTTCACCGCCGAAGAGAAATATGCACTCATGGCTGAGCAGAACCCGGCCTTGGCTGAACTCAAAGAGACCCTCGACCTGCAAATCGATTAATGGCTGACCTCCTCAAATATCTGCCTACCACCCGCAAGGAGATGGAGTTACGTGGCTGGGATGAAGTGGACATCGTCTTCTTCACCGGCGATGCGTATATTGACCATCCTTCGTTCGGTGCGGCGGTGTTGGGTAGAGTGCTTGAGGCAGCCGGATTCAAAGTGGCTATCGTTCCGCAACCGGACTGGCACGGAGACTTCCGAGATTTTAAGAAGTTCGGTCGTCCCAGACTCTATTTTGCGGTCTCTGCGGGTTCGATGGACTCGATGGTCAACCATTACACGGCGGCCAAGCGCAAGCGTTCAGACGATGCTTATACACCGGAAGGGAAGGCCGGTGCGCGTCCGGACTATTGCACGATAACGTACTGCCGCATTCTCAAGCAGTTATATCCTGACGTGCCGGTCATCATTGGCGGTATTGAGGCTTCGATGCGTCGCCTTACGCATTATGACTACTGGCAGGACAAACTGATGCCTTCCATCCTTGTGGGCAGCGGTGCAGACATACTCGTCTATGGCATGGGCGAGCAGGCAATGACGGAGATAGCCCGTCGCGGAGTGCAGCATGATATACCGCAGACTGCCTATCTGACGTCCGATGCTTCGGAGATACCGGCTGATGCCATCCGCTTGGCCTCGCATGAAGATGCGGTGCGCGACAAACGTGTACACGCGGAGAACTTCCGCCTCATAGAAATAGAGTCGAATAAGATAAACCAGACGACGCTTGTGCAGCCGGTCGGCAAGCAGTTCGTCGTGGTCAATCCGTCCTATCCACCCCTCACGACAGAGCAGTTGGACGCCATCTATGACCTGCCGTACCAATACACGCCGCATCCCAAATACAAGGACAAGCACATACCGGCATACGAGATGATCAAGACTTCTGTCTGTATGCACCGGGGTTGTTTCGGCGGCTGTTCGTTCTGCACGATTTCCGCCCATCAGGGCAAGCAGATTGTCTCTCGTTCGAAAGCGTCTATCCTGCGGCAGATAGAACGGCTCAGCCACTTGCCCGACTGGCATGGCGTCATCTCCGATCTCGGAGGCCCCTCGGCGAACATGTACGGAATGCACGGCAAAGATATGTCGCTTTGTGAGAAATGTGCGCGGCCCAGTTGTCTGCAGCCTGCCATCTGCAAGAATCTCAACCAGGATTTCGGACCGCTGCTCGACCTTTATCGCACGGTAGATAAACTGCCGTACGTCAAGCACGCCTTCGTCGGTTCGGGCATCCGCTACGACCTCATGAGCGAAGCCTATGCGCGCCAACTCATCACGCGGCATGTGTCGGGTCGACTCAAGGTAGCACCGGAGCATAGCTCCGATAACGTGTTGCACATTATGCGTAAACCGAACTGGAAGAACTACCTCGAGTTCCGCGAGCTCTTCCTGCGCATCAATAGAGAAGCGGGACTCAACCAACAACTCATCCCGTATTTCATCTCCTCACATCCCGGATGCACCAAGCGCGACATGAGCCATCTGGCGGAGGAGACGAAGAAGATGCATTACCGGCCGGAACAGGTACAGGACTTCACACCGACGCCCATGACGCTATCCACTACCATGTTCTATACCGGCATCAACCCTTACACGCGCCAACCGATATACGTTGCGCGTACGCCTGAAGAGAAGAAACAACAGAACCAGTACTTTTTCTGGTACAAACCCGAACATACATATCACAAATGAAATCGACTATTAGAAAGAGACATTATCGTATTAACCCCGAGACGTTGCAACTCGAGCGTATTGAGCACGGCTTCCGTTACTGGCTGCGTCGTTCGGGAGGATATATCATCGGAGGTATTTGCCTGGGTGTGATTTTCTTTTATACCTTTCTTTATTTCTTCCCGTCTCCGCGGGAGGCCTCGCTCATGCAATACAACCGCAACCTCACAGCGGAGATGAAACTGCTCGAAGCCCAGGTGGATAATATGCAGATCATCATGTCCGACCTCTCGCAGCGCGACGATAATCTCTACCGCGCTATGTTAGGAGCCGAACCTATACCGCAGGCTGCTCGTCTGGGTGCCACTCAGCAGATCTCGTATTACGACTCGCTGGCACGTATGACCAATACCCAACTGGCCGCTGACTTGCAGCGTAAGGTGGACATCCTCGAGAAGGAGATGTACGTTCAGGCGCGATCGTATGACGAGATAGTGGAACTGGCCAAGAACCAGGAGGTGCGCATGGAGAATATTCCGGCCATCCAGCCTGTACTCAACAAGAACCTCAAGCGCATGGCTTCCGGCTTCGGATGGCGTGTGGACCCTGTTTATCACATTCGCCGTTTCCACGAAGGCATGGACTTCACCGCACCGGTCGGCACGGATATCTTTGCTACGGGCAACGGAACCGTCGTCTTTTCTGGCTGGCGACAGGGCTATGGCGAAACGCTTGAGATCGACCATGGCTTCGGCTATGCCACGCGCTATGCACACTGCTCCAAACTGCTCGTGCGCGTAGGGCAGAAAGTGAAACGAGGCGATGTGATTGCCAAGGTCGGTAATACCGGCAAATCGACTGGCCCGCACTTGCACTACGAGGTGCATTACCAAGGCCGGCCTATCGACCCGCGTAACTATTACTTCTACGATCTTAGTCCGGAGGAATACGACCGAATGGTTCAACTTTCTTCGAATATGGGAAATATGATGGACTAATCCGTCAATGACCAATAAAAAAATCGCGTCTCATCCGAGGCGCGATATTTTTTCCAATGATTTCTCGTCTAGTATTTTTATGCGTCTTCCGTCAATCGACACCAGCCCTTCTTGTGCGAATTGGCTGAGTGTGCGGATCGCATTGCTGGTCGTCATGTTGCTCATGTTGGCTAAGTCCTCACGTGGCAGTAACATCGCTAAGGTGCTACCGTCTTCCTCGTAGCCGTAGTTCTTCACGAGCATCAGGATACTCTCTGCCAGACGACCTCGGATGTGCTTTTGTGTCAGGTTTACGGTCTGGATCTCCGAGAATGCCAGATCCTTCGCCATCATCAGCATGACCTGATAACAGAACGAACCGTTGGATTGAATTAACTCATTGAAAGTCGCGCGGTTCAGACGATAAACCAAGCAGTCCTCAAAGGCGCTTGCGCTGGAGTTGTACGGCTCGTTCACCGTGCACGCGCGATAGCCGAAGATGTCATACGGTTTGAGCAGACGAATAATCTGCTGGCGTTGACCGATACCTTCTTTGAAAATATGGACTTTTCCGCTCAGCAACATCCAAACATATTGCGACTCGTCGCCGTCATTATGGATGATTTCGTTCTTGTGATAGTACACGGTTTCAACCTGTTGACTAAGGAGCATGCGCTCTTCTTCCGTCAACGTAGCCCAGATGTGACTCAACTCCCACATTGGCCCGAAATGCTCAACTCGTTGTTTCATTCTCCTTCGTTTCCGAAATTCTGTGCAAATATACAACTATTTTTTTACATGTGCAAATAAAATATGTTTTTTAACACATTTTTGCCATTTTTTTGCAGAGGTAATGCTATCTTTATGCTATGTAAGTGCTATGTATGTGCTAGGCAAGTGCTTGGTAAGTGCTATTAGACCCTAAAAAAATATCTAAATAATTTGCACATGTGGTTTTTTTTTTGTAATTTTGCAGCGCAAAATTGTAACAATTCTAAACATGAAAGTAAACTACTTGGAGTCGCGTCACATCGGCTTGACACCGGAGGACGAGAAACGTATGTTAGAGGCTGTAGGAGCCTCGTCAATGGAGGCATTGGTTCGCGAGACTATGCCCGCGAATATCTTGCTGCCTGAACCTATCGAGTTGGAGGAGCCGTACACGGAAGCGATGCAACTGGAGATGGCGGAGGCGTTGTTGAATAACAACGAGCCCTCGCGTTCTTATATCGGCCGCGGATGGTACGGAACCATCACACCGGCTGTCATCCGTCGTAACATCCTCGAGAACCCCGTTTGGTACACTTCGTACACGCCGTATCAGGCTGAAGTGAGCCAAGGTCGTCTCGAGGCGCTTTTTGTCTTCCAGACCATGATAAGCGACCTGACGGGCCTGCCTTTGGCTAACTGCTCGTTGCTCGATGAGGCTACTTCTGCAGCGGAAGCCGTGACCATGATGCGAAACCTCCGTTCGCGCGAACAGGTGAAGAACAACGTTCGTAAGGTCTTTGTGGATGAGAAAGTATGGCCGAACACCTTATCTGTATTGCGTACGCGCGCAGCAGGTCAGGACATCGACATCGTCACCGGCAGTTATGCGGACTTTGAGCCGACGGCCGATTATTTCGGTGCATTGGTGCAATGGCCGAATAGCGATGGCGCGATTGAAGAGTATGAGACTTTCATTGATGATTGCCATGCTGCCGGTCTTAAGGTGACAGTTGTAGCAGACCTAATGGCTTTAGCGCTCCTCAAGCCGCTGGATGCTGATATCATGTGCGGAACCGCGCAGCGTTTCGGTCTGCCGATGGGCTTTGGTGGGCCGACGGCCGGATACATGGCTACGCGAGATGAGTTCAAGCGTGAGATGCCGGGACGTATTATCGGTTTGAGCAAGGATAAATACGAGCGTCCGGCGTATCGTTTGGCGCTACAGACTCGTGAGCAGCATATCAAGCGCGAACGCGCTACTTCGAATATCTGTACGGCGGAAGCCCTCTCTGCGATGATGGCCGGTATGTACGGCGTATATCATGGTGCAGAAGGCATTCGCCAGATAGCCGAAGGTATTCACGGCAAAGCCGTGTACCTGAGTGAGATGCTCCAGGCGTACGGATACAATCAGGAGAACGCAGAGTTCTTTGACACGCTTAAGATTACACGCGATGAGGATGAAGGCTGGCAGGCACGTGTGCGTGAAGCCGCCGAAGAAGTGGGCATTAACCTCTATTATGATGAGGCAGGCTGGATTGGCTTGGCTATTGACGAGACCGTGGACCTCTACGATATGAACGAACTCATTGGTGTCTTTGCTGCTGCGTCCGATAATATGGCGCAACTCGAGGATAGCGATGAGGCTTTCGAGAATCTCTGGGCAATTGATGAGAGTCGTGTCCGCGAAGTGAACTACCTGCAGGCACCGGTCTTCAATCTCTATCATACGGAGACCGAACTCATGCGTTACCTCAAGCGCCTTGACCGCAAGGATATCAGCCTTGCTACCTCGATGATTCCGCTTGGCTCGTGTACGATGAAACTCAACCCGGCTGCCGCGATGATTCCTATCACTTTCGGCAAGGCTATGAGCGTGCATCCATTGGCACCGACAGAGCAGGTCATAGGCTATCAGACTATCATGGAGCAACTCCAGGAACAGCTTTGTGCTATCACCGGTTTTGACGCATGCACCTTGCAGCCAACTTCCGGCGCAGCAGGCGAATATACCGGTCTGATGGTTATTCGTGAGTACCTCCGTCGTCAGGGACAAAGCCAGCGCAATGTGCTCCTCATCCCGGCTTCGGCACACGGTACGAACCCTGCTTCGTGCGTGCAGGCCGGCTTCACACCGTGTGTCGTTAAATGCGATGAACAGGGTAATACCGACTTGGCGGACTGGAAACTCAAATGCGAAGAGAACAAGGACGTGTTGGCGGGTTGTATGATTACCTATCCGTCCACGCATGGTATCTTCGAGCAAGCCATCCGCGAGATGATCGATGCTGTACATAGCAATGGCGGTTATGTGTATATGGATGGCGCGAATATGAACGCACAGATAGGATGGACAAATCCGGCTTTCATCGGTGCGGACGTATGTCACCTCAATCTGCATAAGTCGTTCGCTGCGCCTCACGGTGGTGGTGGTCCGGGTGCTGGTGCGGTATGTTGTACCGAAGCGTTGGCAGACTGTCTGCCGACGGAAGATGCGAACCGTGTCTCGGCTGCGCTCTACGGTAATGCGAATATCGCGCTTATATCTTGGGGATATATAGCAATGATGGGTGCAGAAGGTTTGCGTCACGCAACGGCGGCTGCTATCCTTTCGGCAAACTATATGGCCAAGCGTCTCAAAGATGCATACGGCATCGTTTATACCGGCGCTACGGGTAGAGTAGGTCACGAACTTATTCTTGACTGCCGCCAGTTCCATGCCATCGGCATCACCGAGGCAGATATCGCCAAGCGTCTTATGGATTACGGCTATCATGCTCCGACGCTTTCCTTCCCGGTTCACGGCACGCTCATGGTCGAGCCGACAGAGAGTGAGTCACTCGTGGAGATTGATCGTTTCTGCGATGTGCTGCTGCAGATCCGTCAAGAGATTGCGGATGTCGAGTCCGGTAAGGCTGACAAGACCGATAACGTCTTGCTCAACGCTCCGCACCCGGAGTATGAAGTGGTGGCAGACGAATGGACCCATCCTTACACACGCCGGCAGGCTGCATACCCGACGGAGTGGGTGGCGCAGACTAAGTTCTGGTGCCCTGTTGGACGCGTAGATAACGGCTTCGGCGACCGTAACCTCGTTGCAAGATTCTAAATCATAAATTTAAAATCATAAATCACAAATAGATTTATGTCCCGCTATAGTCGATTTGTCAACCCGCATCTCTCGCCGCGTGAGTCACGTATCCGCACGGTGTTTGAGTATCTCTCCATCATCATTGGTATCGCTCCGATGGCGCTGATGGTTAACTGGGTGTTTCTGCCTCACGCGTTCGTAGGAGGCGGTCTGACAGGTATCTGCTCGGTCATCTATTATGTCACCGGCGGAATGTTCCCCGAGATGTTTGCGGAGTATGGAGGAGCAATTCCTGTGTGGTTAACTTCGTTCGTGATTAATGCCACTTTGCTCCTCATTGCGAGTTTGACGGTTGGCTGGCGGTTCTGCATCAGGACGATGGTGGGCGTGGCGGCTATCACGGTCTGGTATCGCCTTATTCCTATCCTTCAGGAGCCTATCATCGAGGACCCGTGGGTAGGAGCAATAGTAGGCGGCGTGGTGTTTGGCTTGAGTTTGGGCTGTGTCCTTGCTGCCAACGGCTCGTCCGGAGGTACGGATATAGTAGCGATGATAGTGAACTACTATCATAATATTTCGCTGGGTAATATCATGCTCGCATGTGATGTGCTGATTATTGCGTCGGCGTTCTTCTTGCCTTTACCGGCTTCTATGCAGGAAGAGGGCGCTAATCCGACCTATCTGCATATCAAGCGTGTGCTCTATGGTGTGGCGATGACAATCTCTTATACCATGGCCGTTGATTGGATTATGTCGCGCTTGCACCGCTCTGTGCATTTCCTCATCTATTCGTCTAAATACGAAGAGATAGCTTCGGCCATCAATACCAAGGTCAACCGCGGCCTGACGGTGTTGGACGGCACGGGATGGTATTCCAAACATCCGGTCAAGGTCATCTCGGTGCTGGTACGTAAGCCCGAGAGTTCGCAGGTCTTTCATCTGGTTCACGAGATAGACCCGGATGCATTAGTATCCTTTGCAGACGTGAGCGGCGTCTTCGGTTCTGGATTTGATAAAATAAAGGCAAAATAAAAAAGGGATACGCCCGACCGAGGGGTGAGAAGGCCCTCTTCTACCATAAAAGATTAAGGACATCCTTGACGGGTGTCCTTATCTTTACTGCGGAGAGTGAGGGATTCGAACCCCCGGTACGACGTAATGCGTACACCGCATTTCGAGTGCGGCACTTTCGACCACTCAGTCAACTCTCCTAAAAAGCGGGTGCAAAGGTACTGCTTTTTTTTTAATTACGCAAGTGTTTGATAAAAAAAATCAACTAAACCTGCATATTTTATTGGATTTCTTGTAAAGGGACCTTGACAAAATCCCGTTCTTGCCAAAGAGGATGCGGAATAGTAAGAGTAGGGGTTAGCACGGAGATTTCTTTTCCCAGCTCGTCAAAAGCCTGAATAATATCGATATCTATCGTTCGGTCGGAATAGTGTCCGTTGACAGACTTATGCGTACGGCCTAAAGCACGTTCGATAGCTTGAGTGGCTGCCAGCACTTGTTCCGGAGCCATCGCAGTTTCCAGTTCGCAGCATATATTGCAGAACCCGTTCTGGGATTCAAAACCCCACGGCTCTGAATAATAAAAAGAAGAGCAGCGAGTGACTGTTCCTATCTGCTGCTCTATATTTCTTACGGCCTCGCGAAGCGTCTGCTCGCGCTCGCCTAAGTTACTGCCCAGCGAAAGATAATAACGCATGTGTTGCTTTCACCATTAGCGGGTAAATAACGGAATCCTTCACTACCTGTGCCTCATCTAACCAATGGAAGGCGTCGTTGGTGCGGTCCATGGCAAACACTATGATTAGGATAATAATCCCGTATTTAACCATTCCAAATAATCCTCCGGCAATGCGGTTTGCCCATCCTAAATGAATGGCTCGCATGAACTTTGTCAGCAATCTGGCGGTAATGGATAGTAGGATAGCGATTGCCAGAAAGATAATCGTGTATGCTACTACATCACACACGCCTTGCGGCCATGCGAACTGCGTCAGCAGCCATGCGGAGAAAGATGGAGCACCGTAACGAGCGCCGAGCACTCCGAGAATCACCACCACGATGGCGATGATCTCGGAGATAAGCCCGCGCATAAGGCCTCGTACAAGGCCTACGACCAACGGCAAGACTAATATGGCGTCAAGCCAGTTAATGGTCATAGATCGTTTGGATCGAACTCTTTCGGAACCCAAGGTTCATTTATGTCGCCTTGGTAGTACATTTTGATATCAGGAACGCCGAAACCGGGAATACCACGCGGCGTTACAGACCACTCATTACCGTCCAACTTCTCGTCAGCCAGTGTTTGTGCCTTGTCCAGATACCATCCGAGAATACCGGTTACAGTACCCTCATAGTTTGCGCAGTTAGCGATACCGGTCTTGTCAGCACCGGGCAGATAGTAGTATGCGAATTTTGCGTACTCGGAGTTGGAGCACATAAGGGTGTTGGAACCTTGGTCTTGGAGCTGACGGCTCTGCGGATAGCCGATATTCTGTGTCGAAGGAGCAAATACATTGGCGCCACCAACAGTGTCGGGGTGACCTACAACGCAGTTGGTCATTGTGCCGTTGTCGTCGTACTTGCCGTTGAAATGTACGTCCTTGAGAACAATCAAACGGCCATCCATCTTACGAACGGCGTTCATATCTGTCGCATTTGCGCTCGGCTGTTTCTTTATCTCTGTATAGAGCGTAGCCAGCGTCAGTGTATCGTACACGATGGCCGTCTGGTCAGGTGTACCAACCATCTTGGTAATACTACGGAAAACACTGCCTTGGATACGTCCCGGACACCAACCAACCTTTTGCGAAGCATTCATCGCATAGATATTGTTGTTGTAGGATGGTACGCAGAGTTGCGGCTGGTTAGCGTAGCGACCTACTGCCAGTCCGTTACAACGGATGATAATTTCCTGGCCTGTTTGGAACATACCATGACTGGAACCAAGGTCCGCAGATATACGGAGAGTCTGCTGCTTGCCGTTAACGACTTGCTGGATAACCATTGCCTTGTAGAAGTTGCCGGCATAGTCATCGGTAACAATGCGTCCACGGATATAGATACCGCGTCCGTTGGTGGGGAGGGTATCTACGGAATATAGATAAAGACCATGCTTCGAGTCGTACGAACGCTCACGGTACGGACAGGTGTCGCTGGCAAAGTTGCCCGCCTCTGTCATGAAAGTATCCAAGAATTCTTCCAACCGGAAAATCTTGTAACCCTCGGGATTCTCAGCAGAGAGCGCTGCGTCCAAATCTGACTCCGCAATGAATAAGTCATTCTCGGTCAGTGCTTTGGGCTCGCAAGAGGTTATGAGTGCAACGATGGGCATTGCCAACAGCATTGCATATACAATATAAATAGACTTTCTCATAGTGCTTAGAATTTATACGTTACTGTCAAGAAGAAGTTGATACCCCATGCATAGTAGTACTTGGATGGGTACTTCCATGCGTTGGCCGTAATAACAGAGTTATGATAGTCCAATTGGCCTTGACGAACGGCACGCGGCAGACGGGCTTGTTGGTAACCGCCGGTCTTGAAATGCGTGTTGTTCGTGAGGTTGGTTACAGACAGGTTGATGGATACAGACTGACGGTTCGGCAGGTAAATCAGTTTACCTACAGATGCATCAATGATGAAACGGTTGAGCGGGTTAGTAGCCGCCAACGACTCTTGCATCGTCATCAGGTTGAACGGATACTTCAGTACAGGAACACCGTTCACGTCAAGTACGGCATTCTCATAGGTAGCGTTGCCGTTCTCGTCCATCGTTACGCGGAGATCCATTCCGTCTGTCGTCTCAATAGCATTAGCGTATTCATCGCCAAACCAGCCGTTAACAGCCGTACCGTCCATGCGGTGACCGGTGTACAGACCTTGCATACGGCGGCTTGGAGCAACCGATAGGTAGTTCCAGTCGTGATAGCTGACTGTTACGTCTGCAAACCACATTTTCGGGTGGAAGAAACTAAGTTTCAAGCTGGCATTGGCTTGCGGACCACTCGACAGCTTAACGCCCTTCAGCAGAACCTTATCCATCGTTTCGAAAACGAGTTCATTGGTTCCTTGATCTTGCGTCATAGGCATACCGTTCTCAGCCGAGGTAACGGCAGTAGCATCGCTTGTGTAGCGATAGTCGCCCACGCTGGCTGCACCGGTTAAGGTGAAGTACGTGCCGAGTTTAACGGACAGTGCTGCCTCAACGCCCATGTAGCGCTTGTCGATGCCGGTCATAGCCTGATTTACGAAGGTACGAGCCTCGTCATCATAATAGCCGTTGAGCTCTGTGCCATTCCAGGTCTGGGTGAAGAAACCTGTTACACGACCACGAACAATCGGGTAGTTGAACTCGTATGTCAGGTCTGCGGAAACAACCTTCTCGCTAGCAGCATAGAAGTCTTTCAGGTTCTTGGCTGCATCGTGCGTGTAGATATTGCTTACTACAGCATCGTGTACGCGTTGTGAAATATAGGCATCGCGTGCGTACGGAGCGGTAGTCTCTGCTAATGCATTGAGTTTCAAACGGTTACGACCGTTGATTTTATATACCAAACCGAGTTTGAAGGCCGGATCCAAGAAGTAGTGCGCTTCGCCTACAAGGGTGTTGCCCGGAGCGGTGTTCTGACCGTTAGCCATCTGCTCAAGCGCTGTGTGGCCTAGGTATTTCCAATAGGTGTCAGTACCGTTCTTCGTATCATGTTTCATTGCCAGAGTAGTCAGATACCATGCACGTCCGTTGTACATACTGGTCGTACGTTGCATCGAGTTGAAGTTCAGTTGCAGTGCATAGTACAGATCTACCTCATGGAATGTCCACTCGTTCTGGAACCATGCCTTCAAGTTACCCATGTTGATGCGATAGTCGTATCCGAAATGACGTTTGGTATCGTTGATCACATCATTGTAACCGTCACGAATTTCATTCTTACGGATATTGGCGATATCTGCCTGCGTAAAACCGCTGTTGGTTGCCAACTCTTTGATATCGCGGTCTGCGAACGCATCGATATCAATCCATTGGTTAGCGCCTAATAGGTCATCTATTGTCTTATAGTGAATACCCTGCGAGAAACGACCTTCCAAACCGGCAGTCATCTTCAGATGCTTGAACTGCGTATTCTGATAGTTGATGGTAGCCGATGCCTCTTGGATGTCGTTATGACGACGTTCGAGGATGTAGCGGGCAGATGCATTCGGATCGTTGACATTATTTGCATAGTTAGCGGTGTAAATGCGTTGCCAGTCGATCTGAGTGGTGTTGTTGTCACGGGTCTTCCAGAGGTTGACAATGGAGTTGTACTGCTCTTTATTGACACTCGGACCAATCAAGTTACCGTCATCACCCACAAAGCCGGAACCAAGAGAATTGCCTAACATGTCTTCGCCGATGAACAGACCCCAAGGATACTTGTTTCCGTTGGCGTCGTACAACTGGTCTGCCGAGGTCTCGTAGTACGGGTTGGCAATCTGGCCGTCCCACATAGCGGAAGGCAGGTTGCGGTAGTAGTCCGGACGCGGGTCAGGTGCGTTGAAATAGTTCAGCGCGGAGTTCGAATACATGGAATAGTGGTATCCTACGGCAGCTTTCAGTTTCTGCTGCTCGTCGATCTTCCACTCATAAGCGGCAATAACTGTCGGGTCATAGGATTTCACGATACGCGAGTTACGAACCTTGCCGTTCTGGTAGCCCCAATAGGGGTTGTAGTAGATAGAACCGGTTAGGTCGTACACTTCTTGTGTCACAGCGGCGTTCTGCCCACGCTCGGTAGGAGCACCGAAGGTGATCAGTTTGAGGCGGGAATTGTTCCATACGCGCTCAGCCGTGAAGAAATAACCCAAAGAATAGTACTTGATACCTTCGCCGATGATACCCTTGTTGTCAATGTACGGCGAGAAGC
>JAFWAK010000122.1 GCA_017507715.1 Paludibacteraceae bacterium
CGTCCTCAAACCACTTGGCGGGCGTTCTTCCGCCAGCGAATGCGTTGGGCAGGCAAAGCACCCAAATACACCGACTCGGATATCCTCCGCTGCGGGGCACTCATCGTGGCTGCCAACCTCCTCCAGCTCCTCTGTCCCTTGATCCTCCTGATCAAATTCCCGATAGAGTACGGGCTTATCCGCCGGCGCGAAGCTTTGTACACCGTACACCATACACCGTACACCAAAGAACCACGCACCAAGTGGTACGTGGCTCTTCTGCTTGAGGTTCTCTATCCCTTCTATATCCTCCTCTCCCTCCTCGGCGGCCTCTTCCGCCAGAAGAAGTGGTAACTCCCTTGGTCACTTTATCTTACTTCCTCTCCCGTGAGGATATATACCATCAGCGCAAGGTCAGCGCAAGGTCTGCTGATTTATGACCATTTGAACCGATGTTGAAACGAGCTTGTTCTATTTCATCGGTTAGCCCTTTGTTACTTTATCGTGATAAAATATCTAAGCGGCTCAATGTGCGCCACTTGGGTGTATTTCTTCTTGTGGAGGTCTATCTCTTGATCGAAGCGAATGGGTTTGTTCGGGTCAAAGAGGAATACTGCATAATACGGTGCGTTCTCGGCAGAAAATCCCATATTCTGTAAATCTTTCGCGGTATATATCCGAAAACCTTTGTTGGCCTGTTTGAATAGTTGCGGATTGTCTCCGTTGGTGTGCAGACAAATATAGCCCAAACGCTCAAAACCCTCTTTCACCAACAACGAACCTTTGCTGTCTCCGGCACGCGTGTACGTTATACCTAATTGCATCGCCAGTTCGCGGTCTTTCTCGCGCATATGGTTGACGAGAACGGTTGCTTCTTGCCCATTTTCACGCATCTTATCGTAGAGCTTTTTACGGGTCGGATCATCCTCTAAAGCTTGGCGGCGGCGCATTGACAAATCCACAAAGGAACTATCTTGTTCTATACCAATATACTTGCGTCCGAGCAGATTTGCCGCTATGCCGGTTGTGCCCGAACCGCTAAACGGGTCAAGGATTGTATCGCCTTCGTTGGTAGAAGCAAGGATGATTCGGTACAATAGACGCAAGGTCTTTTGCGTCGGGTGTTTGCCTTGCAGTTTCTCCCAAGAACCCACTGCCGGAATACGCCACACATCGGTCATTTGCGTGCCGCCGTTCAGCTGTTTCATGGTCTCATAGTTAAACTTGTGCGTTTTCTTCTCCGACTTGCGCGCCCAAATGATGAGTTCCGTAGAGAAATTAAAATACTTGCATGACAAATTAGGTGGCGGATCGGTTTTCTGCCAAGTAATCGTATTGAGCACTTTGTAGCCCAATTCTTGCAGGCAACGCATGACCACATGGATGTTGTGGTGCGTGCCGCTAATCCAAATCGTGCCATTTTCCTTTAGTTTGGAGCGACAGAGACCAAGCCATTTTCGGTTGAACTCGTAGATGTATTCGGGTGTGCCGCCTTTGTCCCATTCGCCTTTGTCCACGCACACTTGCTTGCCGCTTTGCACACTTATTCCTCCATTACTCAAGAAGTACGGCGGATCGGCAAAGATAGCGTCGATAGAGTTATCTGCTATCTCGTTCAATCGTTCCATGCAATCGCCTTGCAGAATGCAGAAGTCTGGGTATGTGGAATAAGTGGTCATTTAGATCAAAATAAACTATCTGTTACGAAACCTTCATCTTTTATCTTTTTTAGAAAGTTGGGAAGGCTTGTTAAATTATAAATTGAAGGAATTACATCATAAGCAGCTTTGATTTCAGGCTTTGCATCAAACCAACCTTGCCCATCTGTAATCCACACGAATTCATATTTTGGATTACTATTGATTTTAGGAGCAATACCTGTATAGGCTCGCGCTACTTCATTCGGTTTAGAACCTCCTCCATTATAGAAGTTTACTTCCAATAAGTATGTTTTACGTGTTGTATGAATGGAAAAATCAAATTTCTTAACATCCTTTCCTAATTTATCTTTCAAATCTGGAAAAGTAATAGATTTTACCTGACTGCTATAAGGGATTCCATTTGCTTTTAAGATTGAAGCTATCTCATTTTCCATTATTTGACCACTTCTGTTTTTGCGAGCATTGGTATCCATTCCTGTTTCTATTCCAAAAACATAATCAACGAGGTTCGTAAGATCTTTATTTTGAAATAGATTCAGTAAACCCGTCGTTTTGAGAAATGTATATACTCCATTAGGGGATTTAAACATATTTGATAATTCTTGCGGTTCGTCCAAAGGCGACTTTTCAACTACCCATACGCCATCTTTACTATCTCTTACAGCAATCAAAATATCTAAAACCTCAAAAGGCTTTGTGCCGTATTCTTCAAATATACAATCTATTGTACTTTGGATATTAGAAGATGTCAACAAACTATTTAGTAAATTGAGATTTACTTTTATTCTATCTACATTTGCTTTTATCTTCTTAAAATCACAGAAAAAGTAGTCTAATGTTTGGTTTGTTTTTCTCAATTGAGACATAAATATCTCAAATTGTTCTTCGGTATGTGCTGCCATAGTTTAGAATAATTGATTTTGTTTTACTTCTTTATAATTATGCACCAAGATCTCGGTCAGTTTGCCGCGTTTGCTGGGGTTCGCATTTATACTACGCGATGCAAAAACACGCTCAATCGTATATTGCTTGTAGAGATTATCAAAGAAACCATCCTGACAATCCGAATTGCTCAGCATGAAATGATAGCCGGAAGCGTCAACCGTGTCGCAAAACTCTTTCAAACGAACTTGCGCAAGGTCATTAAAAGGCTCTTTCGCATAATCGTTGAAACTGCTGGTATTGTTCAAAGGACGGTAAGGCGGATCGAAATAAAAGAGCGTCTTCCCTTGTGCAAAAGGAAAGATTTGCTGGTAATCCCCGGTAAATATCTCTACCTTTTGCAATAACGCACTATCCGCATAAACCGTCTTGGCGTCACATATCTGCGGATGATCATAGCGACCAAAAGGCACGTTGAAAAGTCCTGCTTTATTGACGCGATAAAGACCGTTAAAGCAAGTACGGTTTAGGAAAAAGAATAGTGTAGTGTTACGGAGCGGGTCTAAGGATTTCGTGTTAAACTCGTCCCGTCGCTGCATATAGAAAGCCCTGCGCTCATCTTCGGACGTGAGTGCATAATACTCGTCTTGGATCTGTTGTAGAGACTCCACCAATTCCGACGGATGATTGCGCACCACCTTGTAGCACGTCGTCAGATCCGAATTGATGTCGTTAATAACGGCTGTTTGGATATTGGCGTGTTTACGTAACATATAGAAGAGCATAGCTCCTCCGCCCACAAAAGGCTCAATGTACGTCACATCTTTCCATTCCTCAAAATCAGCCGGAAGCAAAGCTTCTAATTGCTCAATGAGCTGTGTTTTGCCGCCAACCCACTTTATAAATGGTTTGGCGACCGATTCGGTGATTTTCATTAGATAGCATTTTGCTGCCTGCTATCTTTCCTATTCTGCTTCTACGACCTGTATAAATACAAAATGCGGGCAAACTTGCTCGCACTGTGGTCGTAGGAATAGCACCAATAGAAAGACAAGTCGCCCGCAAAATCTGCGGGTTTGCTACTGTTCTTTCTAATTTGCTTATTCTTGAAATTTCCTACGTTTCAGTGCGAATAGACAAATAGCAAACGCTAATTAATAAATATGTTTACTCCGCCGCTGCGGATGTTTTATGTCAAAATGTATCTTGATTTTCACTTACATGTTATGGTCGGTTCTCCAATAAAATCCCCTGCGTCCAAGACAATCTCCCCTTTGCGATAAAGCGCCTCAACAATCTCTTTCGCATCCTCTGCGTCATTTGCCTCAACAGCCACCTCTTTGCGCAAAATCTCCTCTATGACTACAGAATATTTCATTTGTTTTAACTTTTCTATGCTCCTTTTTTACGCTGTCGGTGCCAGCGGTAGCACTAACCTTCAATTACACCTGCGTGTAATTGTTCGACCGGGAATACCAAATCCCAACTCTTGCCCCACACTATATTTCCGTCTTCTATCTCAAAACGGCGAAAATTACGAGGGTCAAGATACTTATTATACTGCGGATGAGGGTGACGACGGATGAAGTCACCTATATCCACTCGGCGGGTAGTTTGGTCGCTAAACTGCAACTCCACAGTACAGTTACCCGCGTCTTTTGCTCCTATTATACAAAGTCTGCTCATAGTTATAATTTGGTTTTAATGGTTGTACTTTTTACTGCTTGCCTTAGTACAAAGAATTTAATCCATTTTGTAATGATATTCTTGCTATATTTCCGAATAAATTCCTCAGCTGTCTTTTGATCCTTGGATGACAACGGTTCTTCCCCTGCTTTCTCGCGAACTCGGATCTCTACCAAAACACCATTATCCATAATAAGTTCAAAAATACTTTGACATCCTTTATGGGTGACATGCACATGAATAGGCTCATGTTCATTCGAATAGAAGAAAAAGACAAATCCGAAATATTCAAAAATCTTTGGCATAGTGTTGGTTATTACATTTTGCGCTGCAAAATTACACAAAAAAAATGACACTTGCAAATAAAAGTGCCATTTTCTGAAATTTTATTCTTTTGTCCCTTACCGGAGTCCTTCGATCAGTTTGTCGAGGGAGGGGATGAGTGAGGTGAGTTCCTCCATGGACACATGCTTGGTGACTTCGGCGCTTAATCGGCTGGGGATGTCTTTGGCTTGTTCCTCCATCGCCTTTCCGGCGTCGGTCAGGCAGACGATGCGTTGCCGCGTATCCACTTCGCCCTTGATGCGCGTCACTAATCCCTGACGCTCCATCCGTTGCAGGAGCGGCGTGACGGTATTCGTCTCCAGATGAAGACGTTTGGCGATGTCGTTCACCGGCTGACGGTCTTTTTCCCAAAGGACTAACAAGACCAGGTACTGCGGGTACGTGATCCCCAATGATTCGAAATAGGGACCGTACGCACCGGCAATCAACCGCGCCGCCGTATAGAGGCGGAAGCAGAGTTGGTTATCTAATTTCAGTTGTTCGTACATATTGTTATCCTAATACTACATCGAGAACCATCATCAGCACGAAGCCGATAGCGAAACCGATGGTGGAGAGGTTGGAATGGGTGCCCTGCGAGGCTTCGGGGATGAGTTCTTCGACTACCACGTAGAGCATCGCTCCTGCGGCGAAGGCAAGGAGGTACGGGAGTATGGGGGTCAGCCATGCCGCCAAAAGGATGACTAACAGGCCTCCAATGGGTTCTACTATGCCGGAGAGCGAACCGATGAGGAAGGAACGCCAACGGCTGTTGCCGGCTGCGCGCATGGGCATGGAGATGATAGCGCCTTCAGGGATGTTCTGGATGGCTATACCGAGCGAGACGGCGATGGCGGCAGACAAGGAGAGTCCGGCTGTGCCTTGCGTGGCTCCGGCGAGGACGACTCCGACTGCCATTCCTTCGGGCAGGTTGTGAATCGTGACCGCGAGGGCTAACATGGCCGTGCGCGAGAGTCGGGAACGCGGTCCTTCGGGTGTGTTGGCGCCCACATGCAAGTGCGGCGTGAGTTCATCAATCGCCAAGAGGAACAGAATACCCAATAGAAAACCAACAGCTGCAGGCATGACTGCCCACGGTCCTTTGGCGGATTCCGCTTCGATAGCAGGAATGAGTAGCGACCAGACGGAGGCCGCTACCATCACTCCTGAAGCGAATCCCAAGAGGGCTTTTTGCAGGCGGGCGGGCATGTCTTGCCTCATGAAGAAGACAAACGCCGAGCCGAGCATGGTGCCCAAAAGCGGGATGAGAAGTCCTATTATGCCGGTTGCCATTTGCATCGAACGGGCGAAACGATGGCACCTTCTTTCTTGAGTTCAGCGAAGACTTTGTCCACCTCTTTACGGTCTGCGCCGAGAGCGGCGGTCACTTCGCCAGCCGAAACCGGCTTGCCTGCTGCACGCATGGCAGCTAAAACTTGCTCTTTCATAATAAATGTGATTTTTAGTTATTATTTACTCGATTATCAACCATAGTACATACTGCTCCGTCGCAGAGGACATTCATAGCCGTAAGCGGTTTCTCCCTAACAACATATGCGCGTACCTTAATTAATACGCGCGTATGTGTGTGAGGGTTAGCTGACTAGCAGACTAGTAGATTAGTAAACTAGCGGATTAGACTACACCGCTGAAGCCCATGAAGGCCATCGCCAGGAGACCTGCGGTCAGCAGAGCGATCGGAGTGCCTTTCATTGCTTCGGGCACTTTGTTGAGTGCCAGTTGCTCACGGATACCTGCGAACAGCACCAGTGCGAGGCCGAAGCCAATAGCCGTGGCAAAAGCGAAGAGCGTACCAGTCAGCATGCCGTGCTCAGCACCCATCGGCAGTTTCTCCGTGCCGTTGGCTACGAGAATAGCCACACCGAGGATACAGCAGTTGGTGGTGATCAGCGGCAGGAAGACGCCAAGCGCCTGATAGAGCGCCGGACTGATCTTCTTCAGGATGATCTCAATCATCTGCACGAGAGCGGCGATGATGAGGATGAAGAGGATGGTCTGAAGGAACTCCAAGCCCCACTTGACGAGCAACATCTGCAGCAGATAGGTAACAACCGTAGCGAGCGTGAGCACGAAGATAACAGCGGCGCTCATACCCATCGCGGTGTCGATTTTCTTACTTACTCCCAGGAACGGGCAGATGCCCAGGAACTGGCTCAATACGATATTATTTACGAATATCGCGGAGATGAATATCAGAAAATATACCATAATTTCAATTAAAAATTAAAAATTAAAAATTACGAATTATTTCTTCTGCAGTTTGTTGACTACAGCCATCATGTATGCGAGGGCGATGAAGGCACCCGGAGCAAGCACGAAGATGAGCGCTGCGAAGGAGTCGTTATACACTTGCCATCCGAAGATCGCGCCCGTTCCGAGCAGTTCGCGAATAGCGCCGAGCAGGGTGAGTGCCAGCGTGAAGCCGAGACCCATTCCAATACCGTCGAGTGCGCTGAGGCCTACGCTGTTCTTCGCAGCAAACGCCTCGGCACGACCGAGCACGATACAGTTCACCACGATCAGCGGAATGAACAGACCGAGCACGTCATAGATTGCCGGCAGATAAGCCTGCATGAGCAACTGCACGAGCGTCACGAAGGTAGCGATGACCACGATGAACGCCGGGATACGAACTTTATCCGGGATGAGGTTCTTGAGCAACGAAATCACAATGTTCGAGCAAACGAGCACGAACAGCGTTGCCAGACCCATGGACATACCATTGATGGCACTGGTGGTAGTGGCCAGCGTAGGACACATACCCAGCACGAGTACAAAGGTCGGATTCTCTTTGAGAATACCGTTGGTAAATGTTTTTAATGCGTTACTCATTTGTTACCTCCGTTTCTTCTACAACTTCTTCTTTATTGAGTTGGCTGGCACCGGTGTGCGCTTCCACTTCGCCGTTCTTGAAGGCTGCGTACGCCTTGTTGATGGCCTTGAGGAATGCGCGGCTGGAGATGGTGGCTGCCGTGATGGCATCTACATCACCACCGTCTTTGCTGACAGCAAAAGCGCCTGTAGCCTTGCGGCCGATGATGTTCTGGCCGGGCTTCTCCGCATGTTTGAACCAGTGCTCGATATGCGAACCGAGACCCGGGGTCTCCGTCTGCTCGAGTACGACATAATTGAGGATGTTACCTTCGGCATCAAAGCCCACCATGATTTTCTGCGGGCCGCTGAAGCCTTCTTCCTGTGTCTGCACAGCCGCACCGGCATTCTCGCCATTGAGCGTAGCGCGGTAAACGAGCAGACCGTTCACCTCTTCCGGCTCAGCGATAGTTACACCTTCCGGCAGTACGGCCAGGATAGCAGCCTCTTGTTTGGCTTTCTTCTGGGCATTGATATTCTCCAGCGTCAGGATATAAACGCCGGCCAATGCACCTGCGGCTACCACGGAGATGATAACCAGGCTAAGAACCATGTTCTTAAATGTACTTTCTAACTTTGCCATAGTTGTACCTCCTTATTTTTTAGGCTCGCCGAAACGTTGCGGACGAATCTTGTTCAACAAAGGAACGCAGGCGTTCATGATCAGGATGGCAAACGACATACCTTCCGGATAGTTACCCCATGTACGGATGACCATCATGATGAAGCCGATGCCGATACCGAAGATAATCTTTCCCCACGCGCTCATCGGGCTGGTGACATAATCCGTAGCCATGAAGAACGCACCGAGCATCAGACCACCGGTGAGCAGCTCGTAAGCCACGAAAGTCTGCGGCTCCATGCCGGCCGGCGTAGCAATCCAAGAGAAGATAGCCACGGTAGCGATGATGGATACCGGAATATGCCATGTGATGACGCGGCAGCAGATGAGGATGAGACCGCCGAGGATGAGTGCAGCAGCGCTGACCTCACCGAGAGAACCGCCCATCACGCCGAAGAAAGCGTCCTTGAGGGCCGGCAGCTGGTCTACGAAACTTGTGTCGCCGGATTTCATGATGTGCTTGAGATAATAGAGCGGTGTAGCACCTGTCTCTGCATCGAGATAAGCCGTTCCGAAGCCCTTCGCAACCGGCCAGGTGGTCATCTGTGCCGGGAAGGAGATGAGCAGGAACACACGGCCGACCAGAGCAGGGTTGAACGGGTTTTGACCCAGACCGCCGAAAGTCATCTTACCAACGCCGATAGCCACTACTGCACCAATCAGCACGATCCACCAGTCAATACTCGACGGCAGGTTGAAAGCCAGCAGCAGACCGGTCAGTACGGCCGAGAGGTCGCCAATCGTTTGCTTTTGCTCTTTGAGCAAGAAACGGCTGATGAGCCATTCGGTCAGCACGCAGGCGCAAACCGAGATAGCCGCCGTAATGATAGCTCCCCAACCGAACTCGACCACCGATACCACATAGGCGGGCACCAGCGCGAGGATGACGAGCAACATGTTCTTGCGAACACTGTCACCTCCATGGGCGTGAGGAGCCGGAGCAACAATAAAATTTTTCATTTTATATTGGACATTTTATATTTGACATTTTATTTCTTCTCAGCAGCTGCAGCTGCGGCGCGCTCACGGAGGATAGCACCCACTTTGGCTTTCGCCGGACGGATACCGTCGAGCAGGCGGCGGTGGGCAGGACAGGTATAGACGCAGCAACCGCAGTCGATGCAATCCATCACGTCGTGCTTCTCGCACTCATCCCACATCTCCAGTTGGCTCAGACGTTGGAGCAGATACGGCTCCAGACCCATCGGACAAGCCTGTACGCACTTGCCGCAACGGATACAGTTGTCTTCCTCCGGACGGATACTCTCTGCTTCCGGCAGGAAGAGCAGGCCGCTCAGACGTTTGTTAGCCGGCATATCTTCGATATGATCCATCGCACGGCCCATCATCGGACCGCCGCCGATAATCTTACCCGTATCAGCCGGAACACCGCCTGCAAGGGCGATCACCTCTTCAATCGGCGTACCGAAACGAACGAGGTAGTTACCCGGTTTCGCCACTTTCTTACCCGTCACGGTTATCACGCGGCTGATGAGCGGTTTGTTCTTCTGTACGGCCTCGTAAACGGCGTAGATAGTAGCTACGTTGTCCACTACGGCACCTACTTCGATAGGCAGCGCGCCGCTCGGCACCTGACGACCGATACAAGCGTCGATGAGCTGCTTCTCACCGCCTTGCGGGTACTTCAGTTTGAGCGGCAGCACCTCGATACCCAGGCTGGCGTTCGCCAGTTTGGTCATGTGCTCGATCGCATCTTTCTTGTTATTCTCGATACCGATGATAGCTCGGTCCACGCCCAGCGCTTTCTTGAGAATCTGAATACCGATCATGATCTCCTCGCCATGCTCGAGCATGAGCTGGTGGTCGCAAGTCAGATACGGCTCGCACTCTACGCCGTTGACGATGAGTACTTCAGCCTTCTTGCCCGGAGGCGGCAGCAGTTTGACATGCGTCGGGAAGCATGCGCCACCGAGACCTACGATACCGGCTGCGGCGATCTTGTCGATGATAGCCTTCGGCTCCAGCGTACACTGACAGACGAGGTCCGGCGTACGGTCAATCTCCGGCAGCCATGCATCACCTTCTACATCAATGAAAATAGCCTGTCCGGGTGCGCCCCACGCGTCCGTCCAGTCGCCAATCTTCGTCACCGTACCGCTCACCGGCGAACAGATGTTCGCACTCACGAAACCACCGGCCTTCGCCAGCAGTTCTCCTACTTTCACTTTCGCTCCTACTTCCACCACGGCCTGGGTCGGTGCACCGATATGCTGAACAAGCGGAATGATGGCTTGCTTGGGCAGCGGGCACTCGGTAATAGGCTGGTGTGCGGAGAATTGTTTGTTGTCCTGCGGATGAACTCCGCCTATTCTAAATGTTTTCATAATTCCTAACCGTATAACAGTTTAACGTATGCCCAGCGCCAGCGGGAATACGGCTCTCGGCGTAGCCAGTGCTTTGATTTTCGCTGCGATAGCCGGATCGAAGCCCTTCTTCTCTCCGTCTTGTGCCGGAGCAGCCTCTGCCGCCTCGTCAGCCGGAATGAGGATGAGTTTCACTTGATCCATCGTCGGCTCACCACCTACAGGGCAGGCCAGACCCTCAATACCGCCTGCTTTCACACATGCTTCCGCAAAGTTACGGCAACCGGCAAATCCGCATCCGCCGCAGTTAGCGCCCGGCAACACAGCTGTTACCAGGTCAATGCGCGGATCCTCTTCCACTTTGAAGAACAGGCTGACAACATACAGCAGACACGCTGCCAACAATGCGGTCACACCCAGAACTCCCATTGAAATCAGAATGACATTCATAATTGATTGATATTTTTTTAGTTGATCTTTCTTGCTGTAAAGACGAATTGCTTCTGCAACCGGTGCTTGAACACACTCAGCCCGATGTAATAGAGCGCGATGCCGCAGAGCGAGAGGGTGCCGACCACGGCTTCACTCAACTCGGTGTAGCAGTCCAGCAGCGCCATCACGGCCATCATCACGAAGAACGGCAGGATATAAGCCAACAGCACGGCTTTCCATGCCAGTCGCTCGCGTACTTCCACCTCCACCTCATCGCCCACTTGAAGCGGCTCGAGCATCACTACATCCATCTGCTTCTGCTGGCTCTCAGCCGACATGCACATGCTTTTCGCCTTGCATGCCGAACATGCACTCGTCTGCACAATTTCCACGTGCGCCAACTCGCCGTTCACGCTCAAAACAACACCTGTATGTCGGATTAATTCGTCCATGCAC
Organism: Paludibacteraceae bacterium; assembly: GCA_017507715.1. GTDB lineage: Bacteria > Bacteroidota > Bacteroidia > Bacteroidales > Paludibacteraceae > Colicola. The sequence continues at coordinate 11,259 of JAFWAK010000122.1, forward strand.
ATTAAAAGCGACTGCAAAAATACAAAATCTTTTTCATATACGCAAGTGCGCGCGTCCTTATTTTATAAAAAATACACCTTTTTTGGCAAAAAATGCAAATCTTTAAACTTTCAACTTTCAACTTTCAACTTTTTTTTGTACCTTTGTGCGCTAATTTGAGATATTATGCCCAGAACTGTATCAAAATCGAGAAATATAGCCGAAGAGCGTCCGAACGAACGGGCTATTCGGGTAGAGAGAGCGAACTTTTGGGATTCGACAAAACGCTTCTTCCAGGCGCGTGAGACGCGAATGGTGATCGGTATTCTGCTGCTCCTGTTTGCGGTCATTGCCTTGCTCTCTTATGTCAGTTTCCTCTTTACCGGCACGTACGACCAGGATATCCTGTCCTTGAGTCGCGCAGAGCGCGTGGCGAACCGTGCTGCGGTAAGGAATATCATCGGTCTGCCGGGTGCTGTGTTGGCGCAGTTTATGATTGACGGCAGTTTCGGTTTTGTCAGTCTGCTCATCGTGCTGCTGCTGGGTGTTTATGCGCTCCGCATGATGCATGTGCTCAAGGATATCCCGGCGCTCAAACTCTTCTTCTGTACCTCGTTCTGGGTGCTGTGGGGTTCGGTCGTACTGGGTTTCATCCATGATACGGTCCATCAGTTGGGCGTGTTCCGCTGGGGCGGCGCCTTTGGCGAAGCCGCTTCGCGATGGCTCGTCAGCTATGTGAATACGACCGGCGCAATACTCATCTTGGTGTCGTTACTCGTCATCTTCCTCATCGTTACCGACCCGCGCTTCATCGACCGCTGTAAGGCGTTCGGCGCATGGTTCGCAGGACTCTTCAAACGGAAGAGGAAGCCTACCTCTGACCCCTCCCTGCAGGGAAGGGAAGACGGAGACGAGGTGGTTCTGGATATTCCGGTTGATGACAATAACCAATCACCAATCACCAGAAACGAAGTTAATCGCGCCCTTGCGGCAGAGAATAACCAATCGGAAGACGAAGTCACCTTCACGATAGATTCCGGAGCATCTCCCCAAAATGATGAGGAGAGCGGCCTTGGCCAAGAGGGGCAAGTGGATATTACAATCGATGTTCCGCTGGTCGATGATAACGATGAACCGCTTGGCGACGCACCGCTGCCACCGGACGATAGTCAATCACCAATCACCAATGACTTAGTCATTGAAGATGTCGTCGAAGACGAGTTATACGCCAAAGATCCCGACAAACTGCTCGAGAAACTCGGTCCGTACGACCCGCGCAAAGACCTCGAGTTCTATAAGTTCCCGAGTCTGAACCTGCTCAAGGTCTATGACAACGAAGCGGCGCCGGTCATCAACGAAGAGGAGCAACGCGCCAACGGCGCACGCATCGTCACCACCTTGCGTAACTATGATATCGAGATCGAGTCCATCAAGGCGACTGTCGGACCGACCGTCACGCTCTATGAGATAGTGCCGAAAGCAGGTATTCGCGTAGCGAAAATCCAGTCGCTGGAGAATGATATCATGATGAGTCTGAGCGCGACGGGAATACGTATCATCGCGCCTATTCCCGGCAAGGGAACGATTGGTATCGAGGTGCCGAACGAGAACCCGCAGGTGGTCTCCATGCACTCGGTCATCGCCTCCAAACGATTCCAGGAAGAGTCGAAGATGCGTCTGCCGATAGCCTACGGACGAACCATCACCAACGAGGTCTTCATGTTCGACCTCGCCAAGACACCGCACCTCCTCGTGGCAGGTGCCACCGGAACCGGTAAATCCGTAGCCATCAACGCCATAATAACTTCGTTATTGTATAAGAAACATCCGGCGGAGCTGAAGCTCGTCATGGTCGATCCGAAGATGGTCGAGTTCGCGCCGTACAAGCCGCTGCTCAAGCATTTCCTGGCGGCTCAACCGGACACGGACCCCGAGCAGATTGTCATCACCGATTGCGACCGCGTCATCAACACGCTCAACTCGCTCGTCATCGAGATGGAGAACCGCTACAAACTGCTTATGGACGCCGGTGTGCGCAACCTCGAGGACTATAACGACAAGTTCGTCCGCCGTCGTCTTAACCCGAATAAACTTGTGGCGGACAGTCTGCATCACCAGTACTTGCCTTATATCGTCATCATCATCGATGAGTACGGCGATTTTATCATGCAGGCCGGCAAACAGGTAGAAACGCCTATCGCCCGTATCACGCAGAAGGCGCGTGCCGTCGGAATGCACATGATTCTCGCCACTCAGCGTCCGTCTGTCAACATCGTCACGGGTGTCATCAAGGCCAATATCCCGACGCGTATTGCTCTCCGCACGCAGTCTGTCATCGATTCACGTACCGTTCTGGATGCGAAGGGTGCCGAACAGCTTATCGGACGAGGCGATTCGCTCTATGCCGGAAACGCCTCTATCACCCGTGTACAGTGTGCGTTCGTCGATACGCCCGAAGTGGACGAGATCGTCAAGCATATCGCCAAACAGCAGCGTTATACCGAGCCGTATCAGTTGCCGGAATATGTGGGTGAAGGCGGCGAAGGAGATGCACTCACGCCGGGCAGCGTGGATATGAAACGACTCGACCCGATGTTTGCCGATGTCGCCCGTTACGTAGTAACGAAACAGGAAGGCTCAACATCACGTCTGCAGCGTGCGTTCGAAATTGGTTATAACCGTGCCGGCAAGTTGTCTGACCAGCTCGAAGCAGCCGGTATCGTCGGCCCGAACAAAGGTCCGAAAGGCCGCGATGTGCTTATTCAGGATCTCGACCAGCTCGATAAACTGCTCGAGGAACTCGGCGTTAAATAATTGGCACGATTCTTGCAGGATATATAGCCAAAACACGGATTCGACACGGAATCCAGACGGAATCGAGTGGGAGGTATGTCCTAGGCGAGTGCTAGACAAGTGCTAGGTAAATGCTATTAGACCCTAAAAAAAATAATAACCAATAACCAATCACCAATAACCAATCACCAATAACCAATGACATTATTGTCCGTTATATTAACTGTGCTGAGCACCTTCCTCTCGAACCTGGAGACGAAGACTCTCCAATCGGATTTCACCATCACGGTGGCGGAGGAGATCAACGCGCCCATGAATTATCCGGGCACGCTGACTATGACCGGTCCGTGTTTCCGTCTCGAGATGTTCAGTGTCGATGCGGCGTACGACGGCAAGACGCTCTATATGTACTCGCCTGAAACGGACGAACTGACACTCTCCAACCCGACAGAGCAGGAACTGCTGGACGCTAATCCCTTCTTGTATGCCAAGGCGCTGGTGAACGTCTGCAATATTACAGAGCGAACCGTAACCGGTAACCCGTCACCCGTAACCGTTATTACTCTGACTCCAAAGGATCAGAGTATTGGTATCAACCGCTTCGTGCTCCGCGTGCGGAATAGCGATCTCATGCCGATGCAGATAGAAATCAAGGAAGGCAAGAAATCTTCGATTTTGAAGATGAAAAACCCGAAATTCGTCACCACCAAACCGGTGTACACAATCACACCGGACAAAGATACGTATGTAAACGACATGAGATTATAATTTTATTTATGTTTATCGCTTTTGAAGGCTTTTACTCGTAGAGTATGGGGTTTGGTGATAATAACTATCCGGGAGTTTACTCACGAGGAGTTATTAGCAGCAAGGAACATGGGAGCGAAGCTCAAAAGCATTCAAAAGGGTTTATCTATGTTTATTTTCTAATTACTATCATAAATGAAAGTTAAGTGTTTAATCATCGGTTCTGGCCCTGCCGGCTATACAGCGGCCATTTACGCTTCGCGTGCTAACTTGTCGCCCGTACTGATTGAAGGTCCGCAACTCGGCGGACAGTTGACCACCACGACCGAAGTGGAGAATTTCCCGGGCTATCCAGATGGTGTAGAACCCTTCACGATGATGGACGACATGCGTCGTCAGGCTGAGCGTTTCGGAACCCAGTTCGTCTCCGGCATCGTCACCAAAGTGGAATTTGCTCTCCCTTCCCTTCAGGGAGGGGCTGGGGGTAGGCTTCCCCATAAGGTCTGGGTCGAAGACACCGACCTATATGAAGCCGATGCAGTCATCATAGCAACAGGCGCGAGTGCCAAATACTTAGGTCTCGAATCGGAGCGCACTTACCGCGGTCGCGGAGTGAGTGCGTGTGCTACCTGTGACGGCTTCTTCTACCGCAAGAAAACGGTGGCTGTCGTAGGCGGTGGAGACACAGCTTGCGAGGAAGCAAACTACCTGGCGGGATTATGCGAGAAGGTATATATGATAGTCCGAAAACCCTATCTTCGCGCATCTGCGGTGATGCAAGAGCGCGTGCTGAACAATCCGAAGATTGAGGTTCTTTTTGAGCATAACACGCTCCAACTGACCGGCGAAGGAAAGGTACAGGGCGCAGACCTCGTTTACCGCAAAGGCGAATCTGACGAAGAGCAGCGTCATATAGCGATTGACGGCTTCTTCCTCGCCATCGGTCATCACCCGAATACTGAACTCTTCAAGGACTATGTAGCCCGTGACGCCGAAGGCTACATCATTGTCAAAGACAACGGCACGCAGTGCTTCTCCCTTCCCTTCAGGGAGGGGCAGGGGGTAGGCTCCATCCTCCCCGGTGTCTTCGCCGCAGGCGATTGTGCCGACCCACATTATCGTCAGGCAGTAGTTGCAGCCGGTAGTGGAGCAAAGGCCGCTATCGAGGCTGACAAATATATCAAAAGTTTGTAAAGTGCATTTTCTGGATCAACTCAATACGGTCCAACGCGAGGCGGTAACTTGTACAGAAGGCGCCTCGCTTGTAGTGGCAGGAGCAGGCTCGGGCAAAACGCGCGTGCTCACTTATCGTATCGCATATCTCTTGCAGCAAGGCGTACCGGCAAGCCGTATCATGGCGCTGACCTTTACCAACAAGGCCGCCCGTGAGATGAAAGAGCGTATCCAGCGATTGGTGGACGCCGGTGATGCACGCTATCTCATGATGGGCACGTTCCATCACGTCTGCACCAAACTGCTGCGGCCGGAAGCGGATAAACTCGGTTTTACACGCGACTTTACCATCTATGACACGACCGACAGCAAGTCGGTCCTCAAAGCCATCTGTAAGGAGCGTGGCTTGGATGAGAAGATTTACAAACCGGCCGCCGTGCATAGCCGTATCTCGATGGCAAAGAACTGCGGCATCAGCCCTGCCGCTTATGCGCAGAGCACCCAATGGCTGCGCGAAGACCGCGAAGCACGCATGTATGAGTTAGCGACCGTCTATGAGCAGTATCAAGTGCGTCTCCGAGCTTCCAACGCCATGGATTTTGATGACTTGCTCATCAATATGCTGGTGCTCATGAAGAACTTCCCAGAAGTTCGCGAACGCATACAGGCGCAATTTCAATATATATTGGTAGATGAGTATCAGGATACGAATTATATCCAGTTCCTGCTTGTCAAGACCTTAGCCGAGCCGCAGAATAACATCTGCGTCGTAGGCGATGATGCGCAATCGATATACTCTTTCCGCGGAGCGGATATCCGTAATATCCTTAATTTCCGGCAGCAGTATCCGGATTCCAAACTATTCAAACTCGAGCGTAACTACCGCTCGACCCAGACGATTGTCAATGCTGCCAATTCGCTCATTCATAAGAATATTCACCAGATAGAGAAGACCGTCTATTCGGAGAAAGAGCAAGGCCAGCCGCTGTCGCTCAAACCCTATATGGACGATCGCACAGAGGCGCTTGGCGTGGCCACGGCTATCCAGCGGCAGAAGCACAAAGGCTATGACTCGTTCGCGGTCTTGTATAGAACGAACGCGCAGAGCCGTGTGATAGAAGGTGAGTTGCGCAAACTCAATATCCCGTATCGTATCTATGGCGGTACATCGTTCTATCAGCGTAAGGAGATCAAAGATGCTCTGGGATACCTGCGATTGGCGGTGAATCCGCGCGATAACGAAGCCTTGCTTCGTATTGTCGGCTTCCCGGGTCGCGGTATCGGCGAGACCACGATGAAGAAAGTGTCGAATAATGCCATCGAGCATCATCGTTGTTATCTGGACGTCATGCGTCAACCGGAAGCGACCGGTCTGGAAGTAGGTGCTGCCGTGGCAAAGAAACTGCAGGCATTTGCGGCCTATATGGACGGACTGAGCGAACAGAGCGAGACAATGGATGCCTTCGCTTTCACCGAAATGGTGCTTCGCACCTCGGGCGTGCTGACTGCTCTGGCGTTAGACCGTTCGCAGGAAGGTATCGACCGTGCGCAGAACGTACAGGAATTGCTTACCGCCATTCATGAGTTCGTGGACCAGCGTGCGCAAGAAGGAATTGATTTCACGCCTATTACCGACTTCTTGAGCGAAGTCAGTCTGCAGACCGACCAGGACGAGAATCTCGCAGATACCACCGAGCGCGTGACGCTCATGACCGTTCATGCCGCCAAAGGACTTGAATTCCCCGTGGTGTTTATCGTCGGCATGGAAGAGAATCTCTTCCCTTCGCAGTTTGCCATCAAGCCGCAGGAAGTGGAGGAAGAGCGACGCCTGTTGTATGTGGCTATCACCCGTGCCATGGAGCAATGTACGCTCTCTTTTGCGCGCCAACGATTCCGTAACGGAAGCTTTAATTTCGCATCGCCGAGCCGCTTCCTCAACGATATCGACCGTCAGTATTTCAGTTTGGATAAACCGGCTGCACCCAAGCCGAGTATTCCGAAAATATCGAGTGCTTTTAGTGCTCCTCGGTTTACTACTCCCGTAACCAAATCACCAATCACCAGAAACGAAGTTAATCGCGCCCTTGCGGCAGAGAACCACCAATCACCAATCCCTTCTTCGTGGAAGGATGGCGACCGAGTTTCCCATCGCGTATTCGGTATCGGAACCGTCAAGCGTGTCTATCGTGATGAAGTGACGGAGAATGACAAGATTGAGATTCAATTCGATACGCAAGGTCTAAAGACCTTATTGCTCACCCACGCTAAACTGGAGAAAGCATAAGCAGCAAAAAAAATATCCGACCGATGGGCCGGATATTTTAATGAATAGCGTTTTGCGCATTAGCGAACGCGCTCGCAGTACGAACCGTCGCGTGTGTCGATACGGATGGTTTCGCCCTCGTTGATAAAGAGCGGAACGCGTACCTCAGCACCAGTCTACACCGTTGCCGGTTTGAGGGTGTTGGTAGCTGTATCGCCCTTCAAACCCGGTTCTGTATAGGTAACAACCAGTTCTACCTTCGTCGGCAGTTCCGCGAAGAGTACCGTATCTGTCGATGCGTCCGATACAACCTCCACTACCATACCTTCCTTGAGGAAGTCAACACCTGTGATCAGGTCATGTGCGATAGGCACTTGCTCGAAGGTCTCGTTGTTCATGAAGATGTAGTCCTCGCCCTCCTGATAGAGGAACTGATACGGACGACGCTCAACGCGTACGTCTTCCAGTTTTTCACCGATATTGAAGCGGCGCTCCAAAACGCGACCGTCCACTACATCTTTGAATTTAACACGCATAATGGTGTTGCCCTTACCCGGCTTTACGTGCAGGAACTCGATAACGAAATACAGACGGCCGTCCATACGAATGCATACGCCGTTCTTAATGTCTTGTGAGTTAATCATAAAAAAATCAGGTTATTATAGTTAATCGTAAAAAAAGTAATCCATCAAGGCTTCGTACAAAAAAGCGCGCAAAAGTACTATTTTCTTTTCATACATCCAATAGTTACCCTTCGATTTCTTTCTTTTTGGTGTTGTTTGCCGTAAGAAATGCTGTTTGTCGGGGCATCTATCTTTCACTTTGCAGCCATTGCAAGAGCGATACAGGGGCATTCTTGCGGACTATCTAAGGGGAGGAGAAACAGCTGATTTTTCGCGAAAATGTCATTTTTGTAATTGGTTGCAAATTAACCTTTTACAGCATCAAAACAGCGGAATCACATAATAATCACCTAATAACCACCTAATAATCACCTAA
>JAFWAK010000123.1 GCA_017507715.1 Paludibacteraceae bacterium
AATGAGAGCGGAAAAGCCTAACCCCGACCCTTCCCTAAAAGGAAGGGAGATGGGAAGCGTGTGGGCAAAAGTGTTGAGTATGGGGGCAGTGGGAAGTGCGACGATGACGGCTGTTATCATCGTGGCCGGCTTAGCGGCAATGATGATAGGTGATAGGTTATCGGTTATAGGTGATAGTAGATTTTCTTATTTTATAGGCCTCGCTGTTCTTATGGTTCTTCTTGGGCTTGCGTTATATCTCTCTCCGCGATTATTGAGCCGTTGGGCGGTGGTGTCGCATAAGTTAGTCGCGATTAGTTTGGGACAGAGTTTATTGCGGTTGGTATGCTGGTGTGTGCAACTGGCGTTGGTGCTATGGGCGTTAGGAGCGGTTACGGGTTACGGGTTACCGGTTATAGCTAAGACATTCGTTTATTACTTATTGGTGACCGTCACGCCGAATGTGCCGATTGCGGAAGTGGGCGTTCGCGGGACGTGGGCAATTGCGGTTTTCGGGTCGATGAATGCCGCCTTTGCGGGAGTGCTTCTATGGGTAATCAATACCTTGCTTCCGTGTATCTCGTGGTTTTTTATTAGAAAAAAATATAAGAACAAAAACATAGATAAACCTTTTTAAATGCTTTAATGCTACGCTTTCGATGTATTTTGCTGCTAATAACTCCCTGTGAGTGAACTCCCGGATAGTTATTGCCATCAAACTCCACACTCTAACGAGTAAAAGTATTTAAAAGCCATAAACACAGATAAACATTTTTTACCGAAATCCTTATTTTTTGGTGAATTTATTAGAAAAATTTGCATAATTCGAAAAAAAGCAGTAAATTTGCGTGCAAATTTGCAAAAACACAAAACATCTATATATCATGAACATTAATTTTCAGATTCATTATCGTGCCGAGTACGGCCAGAGTCTGTGCGTGATTGAGACGCAAGAGTCGATTTTGGGATGGACCGCAAAAGATCCGTTGGTATTGAATTGCCAGGGGACAGATTTTTGGTCGGCTAATGTGCCGGTTAGCGATTTTGCAGGCAGTATTCAGTACAAATACGCCATTCGTGTAGGCGAAGGCCAGTATCTGTTTGAAGCCGGCGAGCCGCGTACACTGACGCTCAAGGCTGCGGACAAGAACCTGGTGGTTCGCGATGCATGGCAGGCCAGCACCTATGAGGACAGTTTCTATACAACGGCGTTCCTCAAATCGCTGTTCAAGCGTCATGAGCCGGCAAAGGCCAAAGCACCGAAAGGCAACATCCGTTTCTCGATAGACCTTCCGCAGATCCTGCCGACGCAGGGTGTGGCTATCATCGGTAACTGCGCCGAGTTAGGCGACTGGAATCCCGATAACAAGCTCGTGATGAACGATGCCGATTTCCCGGTATGGCGTGCAGACATCATGGTCAAAGGCCAGGATATCGTGGAGTACAAATATGTGGTTTATGACCTGAAGAGCGGTGCGGTTATTGACACCGAATGGGGCGAGAACCGTCAGATTTGGGGCGTAGAGAAGGGTAGTGTGATCTATCAGAACGACCGTGCTTTCCGTCGTACGCAACCGCGTTGGAAAGGTGCGGGTGTGGCAGTTCCGGTATTCTCGCTGCGTACGGAAGAAGGTTTCGGTATCGGTGAGTTCCAGGACCTCAAGAAGATGGCTGACTGGGCAGCCTCTACGGGTCAGCAGATGATTCAGACGCTGCCTATCAACGATACGACGCTGCGTCATAACAACCTCGACAGCTACCCGTATAACGCCGTTTCGGTCTTCGCACTCCATCCGATATATATCAACATCGAGCAGATGGGTCGTCTGACGCCGGCTCAGAAGAAGAAATACGAGGCGCAGAAGGCGGCCTTCAACGCCCTGAAGTTCGCGGACTATCAGAATGTCTATGACGCGAAGATGGTCTTCTTCAAGGCGCTGTACAAGCAAGACAAGGACGCGCTGTTCAGTAGCGCTGAATATAAGGCGTTCATCAAGAAGAACGACAGTTGGTTGGAGCCGTACGCCGCTTTCTTAGCTAAGCGCGACAAGCAGCCGAAGGATTTCTATAAGTTCCTGCAGTTCCATGCCGACAAGCAGTTGGCAGACGCTGTGGCTTATGCACACTCGATCGGTGTAGCCATGAAGGGCGATATACCTATTGGTATATCTCCAGACTCGGTAGACGCCGTTGTCTATCCGGAACTGTTCAACCTCGATGCCAGTGCAGGTGCACCGCCCGATGATTTCTCCATCAGCGGTCAGAACTGGGGATTCCCGACCTATAACTGGGACGAGATGGCGAAGGACGGCTTCGGCTGGTGGAAAGCGCGTTTCCAGAAGATGCAGGACTATTTCGACGCTTACCGCGTAGATCATATCCTCGGCTTCTTCCGTATCTGGCAGATGCGCAAGAGCGACGTATGGGGACTCTGCGGACATTTCGTTCCGGCGTTGCCGTACAGCTATGACGATCTCTGCGCACAAGGTATCTGTCTTGACTGGGACCGTATGACCAAGCCGTATATCCGCTCGAATTTCTTAGGCGACGTGCTCGGATTTGACACCGAATGGGCGAAGGCCAATGCGCTCAACACCCGCGACAACTACGTCTATTGGTTCAAGCCGGAGTTTGACACACAGGCGAAAGTGCAGGAATGGGCAGACCGTCTGTTAGGCGACGAGAAGCAACTGAAGGCTTCGGGTCTGAGCAAAGAGGCGGTACAGAATATCTGCAACGGCTTGATTTACCTGCATTGCGAAGTGCTGTTCGTAGAAGACCAGCGTCGTCCGGGTTGGCTCCATCCGCGTATCTCGATCTATCAGAGTCACTCGTTCACGGAGCTGTACAGCGACCAGAAAGAGGCACTCATGCGCGTATATAACGACTATTTCTTCCGTCGTCATACGCAGTTCTGGCGTGACTCGGCGATGCGCAAACTGCCGACGCTCATCGGCGCTACGAAGATGCTGTGCTGCGGCGAAGACTTAGGTATGGTTCCGGCTTGTGTGCCCGACGTGATGCATGAGTTGCAGATCCTGAGTCTGGAGATCCAGCGCATGCCGAAGGACCCGACGGTCAAGTTTGCTCATCCGGCCGACGCACCGTATCAGAGTGTGTGCACGACCGGCACGCATGACATGAATCCGCTGCGCGCATGGTGGGAAGAAGACCGCGCCGTAACGCAACGCTTCTACAACGAGCAGATGGGCTGGTGGGGCGACGCTCCGCAAGAGATGAGTCCGGAGATTGCCGAGTTCATCATCAATCAGCATATGTACAGTCCTGCTATGTGGACGATCCTGCCGCTGCAAGACTGGCTCGCCATCGACGGAGACGTACGTATCAAAGACCAGTTCGCTGACCGTATCAACGTACCGGCTAACCCGCGTCATTTCTGGAATTACCGGATGCACCTGACGGTGGAGCAGCTGATGAAGGAGAATAAGTTGAACGCGAAGATCAAGAAACTGACATCCGTTCGTTAATCAGAACAACGAATACAAAAATAGCGAGGCACACACCTCGCTATTTTTGTATCTACACTAAACACTAAACACTAAACTATTAGATGGACAGCGTCTGCAGTGCCTCCCAAGAGTCTTCTTTGATGTCTTTTTTCTGATGAATCGCCTTGGTGAGCGGAACGAGCACGATGTCGTCGTTCTGAATACCGACCATGACGTTACGCTGACCGTCGAGTAGTGCCTGAACGGCTGCCACACCCATACGGGAAGCGAGGATACGGTCATATGCCGAAGGACTGCCGCCACGTTGGAGGTGTCCGAGAACGGTCACGCGTGTAGAGTACTCCGGATGCACTTTTTCGATGATCTCTGCTACGGTCTTGGCACCGCCTTCCACTGCGTGCTCTTGAACGAGTACGATGGACGAGTTCTTCGATTTGCGGCGACCACTACCGATAGCTTCTTCTATCTGCTCAGGAACCGGTGCGCGCTCCGGGATGATAGCTGCCTCACAGCCACCTGCTATAGCAGCGTTCAGCGTCAGGAAGCCTGCATCGCGACCCATCACCTCTACAAGGAACACGCGCTCGTGAGACGTAGCGGTGTCACGCAGTTTGTCGATACACTCGGTGATCGTGCTCAGCGAGGTGTCATAACCGATCGTCGCATCGGTTCCCCAAAGGTCATTGTCAATCGTACCCGGCAGACCGATGATCGGCACATTATACTCCTGCGAGAAGAGTCTTCCGCCGGTGAATGTACCGTCTCCGCCGATGACGATCAGCGCGTCGATCTCCTCTCGTTGCAGCGTCTCGTACGCTTTCTGACGACCTTCCGGAGTCTTGAACTCGGGGCAACGTGCCGATTTGATGATCGTACCGCCACGTTGGATAATACCGGAAACGTCTTGGGTGGTAAACTCTTTCACTTCGCCGTCTATCAAGCCTTTGTAGCCGCGATAGATAGCCTTGACGCGAATGCCTTGAAAGATGGCTGCACGTGTCACAGCGCGAAGAGCGGCATTCATTCCTGGCGAGTCGCCTCCTGAGGTAAGGACGCCAACTGTTTTGATGTTGTTAGAATCCATAAATGTATTTACTATTTGGTCATTTACGATATACTATTTATTGGGTCTTTTCGATCTCCTCTTTCACTTTCTCCATCAGCCATAAAGGAGTGCTTGTCGCGCCGCAGATGCCTACGTGCTCTGCTGCGCGGCATTGTTTTATCAACTCCTCCGACATCTCCTCCGCGCTGCTGATAAAAAAAGTGTTAGGGTTGGCCTCCACGCAATGATTATATAGAACGCGCGCGTTGGAAGATTTGGTGCCGCCTACGAAGAGGACGATGTCGTTTGCCCGTGCAAAGTCCTGCAACTGCGCAACGCGGTTGGCTACGTTGCGACAGATGGTATCGTGCGCTTCCAGCGCAATAGGAAGCCTACCCCCTATATTTGTTCTACGAACGTCCACTGGACCTTCGATCGAGCACAGCTCTTCACCCTGAAAGGACGGGTGAGTTTTTATGGCATTTACCAGCGAGTTAAAACCATCAATACTCTTAGTCGTCTGCGAGAAGAGATAGATGGGGCGCGTGAAGTCCAGCCGGTCAATCTGGTCCACAGACTCGATAACGACGGCTGTGTTGTTCGTCTGGCCTTGCAGTCCGATCACTTCCGCATGGCCGGGTTTGCCGTAGATGACGATCTGCGGCGGGAGGTTCTCATCGTTCTTATGCTGCTCGTAACACGCGCGGATACGGTCCTGCAGTTTCTTGACCACCGGACAGGTGGCGTCTATGATTCTTATGCCGCGCTGTTCGGCTATCCAATAGGTGGAAGGCGGTTCGCCATGTGCTCTCAACAGTACCCGCGAATGCGAAGGTAGCGTGCGCAGGTCGTCGTAATCGATAGTCTGAAGGCCCAAGGCTTCCAAACGCGCCACCTCTTGTCCGTTATGCACGATGTCACCCAAGCAGTAAAGCGAACCGTTCGCCAGTTCGCCTTCCGCTGCTTTGATGGCGCGTGTCACACCAAAACAGAATCCGCTATGTTCGTCGATAGTAATCGACATTATAGAATTAAAAATGAAAAATTACGAATTACAAATTATTTCGCTTTCTCGTCAAATAGTCTGTAGATGACTTTCATCTGCTCGTCGGGCGTCATATGGCTGTTATCCACCACGATGGCATCTTCGGCTTGTTTCAACGGGCTCTCCGCACGGTGCGTATCGCGATAGTCGCGATCGTTGACATCGGCCAGCACTTCGTCATAGTTCGGTTTCTCACCTTTCGCCACCAGTTCGTCGTACCGGCGTTGCGCACGCACTTCGGGACTGGCGGTAAGGAAGAGTTTGAGTTCCGCTTTCGGGAAAACAACCGTACCTATATCGCGACCGTCCATGACGATGCCCTTGTCTTCGCCCATCTTCTGTTGCTGGGCTACGAGAAACGCCCGTACTTGCTTGATCTGCGAGATACGGCTGGCACAGTTACCGGCCTCCAAGGTGCGAATCTGACCTTCCACATCTTCGCCATTGAGCGTCACATGCTGTGCGCCATCCGTAAGGATAAATCCTACTTTGATTAGCGGGAGAGCAGCTACGATATCAGCCTCTTGCGTCAGTCCGTGACGCAGCGTGTAGAGGCCTATGGCGCGGTACATAGCACCCGTGTCCACATAGGTATAACCCGCATACTTGGCCAGCGCTTTCGCGATGGTCGATTTACCACAGGACGAATAGCCGTCGATAGCAACAATGATCTTACCCATTTGTGATTTTAAATTTATGATTTCTTATCTCGCATTGCTCGAACGATTATTCGCAAGCGAATTTTCAAATTTATTTCATCAGCGAGTTAATGTCTAAAGTCAGTCCGACCTGATAGGAGAAGTTGGACTTGGTCATCTGGCTGATGGCGAAATCGAGATGCGCCTGTTTGATGCGCACGCCTAAGCCCAGAGCAAAACCCGCCAGCGATTTCTGGTCAATCAGGTTGAGTTCCGCGCGGCGGCGGTGGTTATAACTGAAAGCGATATAGAACCGCTCACGCTTGTCCACTACTTCGATAGTCCAGATCGTATGCCGGAACATCATGTCATACCATTTGACATCGTGCGGCACGATGTCACCCTTGGTCGGGTCGATATCCAGACTGGTCCATTCGTAATTGAGGTACCAGGTCTGCATGTTATGTATCTGCAGATGGAAACGCAGCGGCGCCTGTTTGACGCGGTACGTGAGACCGAGTTGCAGGTTAAGCGGCAGCATCTCCTTGCCCGTGCCGTCTTCTTCGGAATAGAAACTCTTGAGCTGCCAGCCGATATTCTGCAGGACGAGACCCATCTGGAAAGTAGAGTCCTTAGTCTGGAAATGGGCACCGACATCCGCGCCGATGGCGAAGGACGAATAATGCTCGTAGATGGAATAGACGGGCTTGAGCGTCACGCCCACTTTGAACATGCGTCCTAACTGCCGCGCATACATGATATCTATGAGGATGTCCCGCGCACCGAAGGTGCCACCCGTCTTATTGCCGTCCTGATCGGCATATTTCATATGACCGTAATCCAGATAATGGATTCCGACCGCGAAATAATTGGGCTTCTCCGGCGCTCCGTCGGCAGGATCCTTGCGTAGGCCTTTGGCTTCGCCGAACGTATGTCCGTAGAGGGCCGAGCCGAACATGGTGCCGGGCAGATAATAGGAATAGTTGAGTTGCAGCATCATATGGCTGTTGGCATGCAGGAGGGCAGGGTTGCACATGCCCATCGCGATATCTCCGTCGCTGAGGCTCACGTTACTTCCGCCCAAGGCATTGATACGCGCCGACACCGGCAGACCCATGAAAGAGAATACCGATCGTCCTGCGTTAGACACCTGTGCGAATACACCAAGAGACAAGGTACAAAGGACCAGGAGCACTATTTTTCTGCGTATAGCCACAATACCGCATTTTAATTTCGAGTGCAAAAGTACTGCTTTTTTTTGACATATGCAAATTTTATTTGCAATTATACTTGCATAATTCGAAAAAAAATCGTACCTTTGCACCCGCAAAGGTTTGCGAAATACAAAAATAACTTAAATACTAATTAAATTCAAACAATCTTTATGTGGTTAAAAGACTCTTCTATCGGCCGTAAGTTCGTTATGTCGATCAGCGGTCTGGCGTTAGTCTTGTTCCTGATTTTCCACGGCTGTATGAACCTCGCCGTGGTCTTTTCGGAAGACGCCTACAACATGATTTGCCATTTGCTGGGAGCTAACTGGTATGCCCTCATCGGTACGCTGGGTCTGGCATTCCTGGTGCTGGTGCATTTCAGCTATGCCATCTATCTGACGATTCAGAACCGCGCAGCGCGTGGTAACGACCGTTATGCCGTAACGGGTAAGAAAGAAGGCGTAGACTGGGCTTCGGAGAACATGCTCGTGCTCGGTTTCTGCGTGCTCGGCTTCCTGGTGCTGCACCTCTACAATTTCTGGTTTAAGATGCAGTTTGCGGAGATTACCGGCATCGAGACCGGTGCTTTCGATCCGCAGAACGGTGCCGCTTATGTGAAGGCGCTGTTTATTGAGCCTGTATGGGGTCAGGTTTACTGCGCACTGTATCTCATCTGGCTGACCGCTCTCTGGCTTCACCTGAACCACGGTGTTTGGTCGGCTCTGCACACGCTGGGTTGGAACAACCTCGTGTGGATGAAACGCATCAAAGTGATCGGTTGCATCGTTGCTTCGCTGGCTGTTGCTCCGTTCGCAATTGTTGTATTGTATTATTTCGGAATGGGCATCGGTATGCTCTGCTAAAATTTGACGACTATGGCAACTAAGAAAGAAGAAAAAATAGAGGCGGTTAAAAAGACCGCTAAGAAAGTAGCCGTTAAGGCAGCCAAGAAAGCTGTCGAAGTGGCAGAAGCCGTTGTTGAAAAGGCAGCGAAGAAAATGCAAGAGGCGAAGGCCGAT
>JAFWAK010000014.1 GCA_017507715.1 Paludibacteraceae bacterium
GTTGTTGCTGTTGCTGTTGCAACATCTCCATGGCCTTGACTAAGTTATACCGCGTGTCATTATCTTTCGGGTTCGCGCGCAGGGACTCCTGGTAAGCCGCAACCGCCCTGTCGTACTGCTGTTGGGCGAAGTTGCAGTTGCCGATGTTATGCATCACTTTGGCGTAACGGGTCTTGTCCTCTTTCTTATCCAGCATCTTTGCGGCCGTCTCAAACTCCTCCTGTGCGTCTGCATACTTGTCCTGCTTGAAGAGCGCGTCGCCTAAGTTATAATGCGCTTCGTAACTGTTCTTATTGGTCTCCATCGCACGGCGGTAATTGACCTCTGCGGCCGTGTAATCCTGTTTTTTGTACTCGCGGTTGCCTTTACGTACGTCGCCTGCCTCGCGTTGAGCGAACGTGCTGAGGCTGCATAACAGCAGTACTGCGACTGTGAGACCACGCGATTTGGAGGTGCCGAATATATCCAGTTTGGTCAGCATTTTGTTCTTGCGGTTGAAAATGAAGAAGTCCACCACGAGGAGCAGCAGAGCCAGTACGGCAAAGCCTTGGAACTGCTCGTTATAGTCTGTGAAGACCTGTGTCTCGATCTCTTGTGTGCCGAGTTTGTCCAACTCTTTCTGAATGGCCTTCGTTGCCGTATTGGTGTTGTCGCAGCGCACGTATATGCCGCCTCCTGCTTGTGCTATCTCACGGCACATTTCTTCGTTCAGTCGGCTGACGACCACATTACCTTGACGGTCTTTCATGAAGTTGTTCGTGCCCGGGATAGGAATAGGACTTCCTTCGGGTTTGCCGATGCCGACTACCAGCACATGGATACCTTCTTCTTTGGCCCGCTGGGCTACGGCCATCGCATCGTCCTCATGGTTCTCGCCATCGGTGATAAGGATGATGGCGCGACTCGCATCACTCTGCTCTCCGAAACAACGGATAGAGGTACTGAGGGCTTGACCGATGGCTGTTCCCTGCGTCTTGATCAGGTCGGGTTTGATGGAGTTGAGAAACATCTTCGCGGACACATAGTCGCAGGTAATGGGTAATTGCACGAATGCATCTCCGGCGAAGACCACCAGACCCACTTTGTCGTTCACCATGTTATCCATGAGCTTGCTCAACATCTGTTTGGCACGGTCTAGACGGTTCGGCGCAACATCTTCTGCTAACATCGAATTGGATATATCCAAGGCGATGATGGCTTCGATACCTTGCCTTTTCTCGGTGCGCTCGGACTGACCGAACTGCGGACGGGCGGCAGCGATGATGAGGAAGGCCAAAGCGGCCATCACCAAACCGAACTTCACCATAGGACGTACATGACTCGCATTCGGCATCAACTGCTCCATCAACTCCGCATCTCCGAATGCCTCCAACTGACGTCTTTTCCGACGCGTGTAAACCCAATAGGCTGCTATGAAAACAGGGATGGTTACGAGCAGCCATAATATCTCTATATGTGCAAATCGAAACATATTAATTGCTGATTGTGCGTAATACAAAATATCTCAAAATAACCTCTAATAACAGGCACGCTAATGCGGCGAACAGGAATGGCGCGAAGTTCTCCGTGTGCTTGCTGTATTCGCGGACACGTAGCTTGGTCTTCTCCAACTGGTCTATCTGCTCGTAGATACGTTTGAGGCTGCCGTTGTCTGTAGCGCGGAAATACTGGCCGCCTGTAATCTCGGCGATGTTACGCAGTGTACCTTCGTCGAACTCCGAGTCCATCGTCACGTACTGGCGACCCATCGGTGTGTTGACCGGCACGCGGGTCTGACCGTAACTGCCTACACCCACCGTATAGACGCGGATACCGAACGTACGGGCGATCTCTGCAGCCGTCTGCGGGTCTATATCGCCGCGGTTGTTACTACCGTCAGTCAGCAGAATGACCACCTTGGATTTGGTCTCGCTGTCTTTCATGCGGTTCACAGCGTTCGCCAGACCCAGACCGATAGCCGTACCGTCTTCTATCATGCCGTATTCCACGGATTTGAAGAGGTTGACGAGCACTGCATGGTCGGTGGTCAGCGGGCATTGCGTGAAACTCTCGCCGGCGAAAACGACCAGACCTATTTGGTCATTCGGACGGGCGATGACGAAGTCCGATGCCACTTGTTTGGCGGCTTCCAGACGGTTCGGCTTCAGGTCTTCCGCTAACATGGTACCCGAAATATCGAGCGCCATCATGATATCGATACCTTCGGTGCTTTCGGACGACCAGCGGTTGGTCAATTGCGGGCGTGCGAGGGCGATACTTAATAAGGTGATGGCTGCCACGCGCAATCCAAAAGGCACGTGCAGAAGCCAGATACGAATGCTCTTGGGCTGTGCTGCCAGTACCGAGGTGTCACTCATCTGCACGCTGGCGTCCGACTTGCGCATCTCATAGAGATACCAGCCGATAATAGGAATTAACAGCAGCAGTAGGAATAAATATCCGGGATTAGCAAATGTCATACTTTTTCATCATTAAGCGGCTTGGCCGCGTCACCATTTTCATCATTAACAACTTCTTTCGTCTCGTTGACGAAATCATACGCCGTGGTCAGCGCCAACTCATTCTCATCGGGCGTAGTATGCCATTTCGCGAACTTGACGAGGTCCGCCAACTGCAGCATGCTCTTCAATCGCTCGTAGAGCGGTTTGTCGATGAGGTTCTTCATCTCTCGTAGCGTCTCATCGGAGGTCTTCTCCGTGCTATGCACTTCGAACCGGCGGCCGATATACTCACGTACGACATCGGTTAGGTCGGTCTGGTATTCCTTTACCTTACCGTCCTTCCAGATCTTCGCTTCCTTGATGGCATCGAGTTTCTCCAAGGCTACCTCATCGGCCGGACGCAGCAGTTCGGGATCAATCGGTTCCTCGGCCTGCTTGCGGTATTTGTCGTACTTCCTGTATAACCAGAAGCCGAGGTCCACTAACAGCAGAATACCGAGTACCAACAGTATCCAGCGAATGATGCCCCACCACCAGATAGGAGCCTTCTCGATATCTTTGATATCGGTGATGGCCATGGATGAGTCCACCTCGAAGGGCTGGATGACGTTCAGGGCCATCGGGTCGGTCCAGAATGTATCTTCTCCACGGGTGACATAGAGCGGTTCTATGGCAAACAGCGAGTCTTTGAACGAAGTCAGCATCAGGTCTTGGCTTAACTGGATACGGCCGTCGGGCAGGGTGGTGGTATCGATAGCCGTCTTATCGACGATCTCGATGCCTTCCTGTAGTGTCTCACCGACGACGGGCCATGCTACTTGCTCGTCCGCTTCGTGCGTCACATTCAAGTGCATTGCCGTCTGGTCGCCCAGCATTAGCATGGTTGAGTCAATGCTTGCGCTGACCACTATCGCTAAAAGTAAGTTTATCATTGTTTAAACAATTTCATTAAAGCCTTTACGTAGTCTTCATCCGTCCGCAGCGATACAGTGCGCATGCCGGTCTTGGTGAAGACGGTCTCCAGCGCTTCCTGTTGGTTGCGCCATGCCTGTCCGTATGCGTTGCGTACGCTGGCCAGCGAGGTGTCGGTCCACACACGTGCACCGGTCTCCGGGTCACGCACTTTGAGCAGACCTACATCCGGCAGTTCCGCATCGCGGCGGTCGTATATCTGGATGGCACTCAGGTCATGCTTGCGGCTGGCAATCACGATAGGTGCTACCTCTCTCTTGCCTCTCGGCTCTTGGCTCTCCGCTAATTGCGCTCCAATAAAATCCGAAATGAGGAAGGCCGTGCAGCGCCGTTTCTGCGCATTGGTCAGGTATTGCAGCGCCGCGTTGATGTCAGTGCCGTGGTGCTCGGGTTCGAAACTCAGCAACTCACGGATGATATGCAGCACGTGCGATTTACCTTTCTTGGGCGGGATAAATTTCTCTACGCGGTCGGAGAAGAAGATTACACCCACTTTGTCGTTGTTCTCTATGGTGGAGAAAGCGAGTGTAGCGGCTACTTCGGCCATCGTGTCGCGTTTCATCTGGCTCACCGTACCGAAGTTACGGCTGCCGCTGACATCGACGAGCAACATCACCGTCAGTTCTCGCTCCTCTTCATAGATCTTGACGTAGGGCCGGTTCATGCGGGCCGTCACATTCCAATCGATGGAACGAACGTCATCGCCCGGCTGATATTCGCGCACCTCGCTGAACGCCATGCCACGGCCTTTGAACTGGCTGTGGTATTCGCCGGCGAAGATATTACGACTCAACCCGTGGGTCTTGATTTCTATCTTCCGAACTTTTTGTAATAACTCTTCTGAAGTCATTATAAATTACCAATTACCAATTACAAATTACCAATTACCAATTAAGGTACCTGTACCGCATTCAGTACTTCCGTAATGATATCTTCTGTGGTCAGGTTGTTAGCCTCTGCCTCATAGGTCAGACCGATACGATGACGCAGTACGTCGTAGCAAACGGCACGTACGTCTTCCGGTGTCACATAGCCGCGACGATGGATGAACGCGTAGGCACGAGCAGCCTTGGCGAGGTTGATGGACGCACGCGGACTGCCGCCGAAGGCGATCATCTGCTTGAGGTCCTTCAGACCATACTCTTCCGGATTACGGGTAGCAAAGACGATATCGACGATGTATTTCTCGATCTTCTCGTCCAGATAAACCTCCTCCACGATCTTGCGCGCCTTGATGATGTCGGCGGTGCTCAGAATCGGCAACACGGTCTTTTTCTCCGATGCGATGTTCTGACGGATGATCGTCTGCTCCTCTTCTTTCTTCGGATAGCCGATAACGACCTTCAGCATGAATCGGTCGGTCTGTGCTTCCGGCAGCGGGTAGGTACCTTCCTGCTCAATCGGGTTCTGGGTAGCTAGTACCAGGAACGGGTCGTCCAACTTGAAGGTCTGCTCGCCGATAGTCACTTGACGCTCTTGCATCGCTTCAAGTAAGGCACTCTGCACTTTCGCCGGAGCACGGTTGATCTCATCAGCCAACACAAAATTAGCGAAGATGGGACCACGTTTGATCTTGAATTCTTCGCTCTTCTGGCTGTAAATCTGCGTACCGATAACGTCGGCCGGCAGCAGGTCCGGAGTAAACTGAATACGACTGAAATTAGCTTTGATAAGGTCACTCAGCGTCTTGATAGCCAAGGTCTTGGCCAAACCCGGCACACCTTCCAAAAGAATGTGTCCGTCACTCAACAGACCGATGAGCAGACTCTCTACAAGGTGCTTCTGACCTACAATCACTTGATTCATGCCTAATGTCAAGGCATCAACGAACGAACTCTCGCGCTCTACGCGCTCTTGGAGCTCACGAATATCCACAGGATTTTGCATAGTATAATGTATATTATAATTTTCCGATTTCTATACAACAAAATCTGTGCCAAAGTACGACGGTGCATAAAAAAAGAGACCCCGAAGGGTCCCTTAATGGTTGCGGTTTACCGCGATGTTATTTCACCTGTGCGCCGGTAGCGGTGAATACGCGACCGTCACGGATGATAAAGAGTTGGCCGTTAATCAGCACCTTGCCGTTCTCGCCCTTGTTCACCTCGATGATGTCAATGGCGGTAGAGGCTTTCTTCGGCGTGATCTTAACAGCTTGGATATAAGCACCGACCGTCGGGTCTGCATCGTTCATGTTGGCAGCGATACGTGCAGGAGCGGAATTGGAAGAGGCGTGCAAGTATATTACAACGTGAACCGGAGCAGCTACGTTGTATTGTACTTTTGCCCAACCAAGCGAAGTTTGCGTGATAGAAACGGCGGCAACGCCTTCTACCTTGATTTGCAGACTGTAACCTGGAACGGTCATACACTCAATCTCGATCTCGCCTTCGCCGGCCGGGATATCGAATACCAGCGAACCCGGCAGCAGATCCATCCAAGCGCTCGAACCCGGAACAAGAGTCTCAAGAGCATTGGCTACCACCTCATCCGTGAGTGTAGTGGTAATCTCGAGTTGACCGGTAGTCTCGTTGTATGTGTTGTTCGCATCCGCGCTGAAGATAACGGACTCGTTGCCCTCCGGATCAGTCTGGCTGAAGTCGATGGTCGTTACTTCGTCATCAGGAACCACTACAGCAATCTTACCGATCTCAACGAACTTGGCCTGCTTGCCGTCGCTATCCAAGAAGCCTTGTTTGGGCTTGAAGGTAACGCCTTCCGTCAGTATAGCGATGCCTTCACCGTTGTTATCTTCAGCCATAACGAGACTGTTTGCCTGAATAGCCAGACTTGGACCTTGTGCTACCAGGTTTCCACCTGTCGCTACGCCCAGTTCGTTCACGGCAATACCAGCTCCGCCGCCATAAGCGGTTACGCTACATTGATAGATCTTATAGGCTTCAGCCTTCACACCTACCGTGCTGGCGCTGATACGTATCGAGCCGCCGTCTTTGCCACCCATCATCACTACCGGAGCATTCTCGGTATAGAAACCGGCATCGGTATTGGCGATTGCATTGCCGCCATTGAGCACAACGGTTAATGGATAGTTGTCTGCATAATAGATTGCTGCGTTGATCACTTGAGTGGTTGTACCTGTCAGGTTGATGTTCGCACCATTGATAGCAGCATTGGTCATCGTCAGCGTGTGGGTGATTGGATCGTACACTATAGAACCATTGTCGCCCAATATATCGCCGGCATTGCCGCTATTAACCAGCACACCGCCAACATATAGTCCGCTGGTGGTCACGTTGATCACATAGCTGGCTATGCCGCCTTTGTACGTGTCATTACCTGTGAACTCGAAGGAGATCGTCTCTTTACCTACACCGCCCAGCAGCGTTACAGCACCCGTTGTCTCGTTGACAGAAGCAATCTTGCTGTCCCCGTTGGTGTACCACTTGCTGTTAGTCGGAGTGAGGGTAATATTGTTCGGGTTGATGAGCGTCGGAGCTACGAAAGTCTCGCCGAGCTCTACATTCACTTCTGTTGCGCTGAAGGACAACTGCGGGTCTGCTTTCTCCGGAGCCGCTTCTTCTACTACGATAGTGAAAGTGTAATCGCACTGAAGCGTTTGACCAGAACCATCTGCACCTCCCTGTAAAACCGTACCGGTGAAAGTGGTTGTACCTACGCCGCGAGCCCAAATCATATCACTCTCCGTCAACTCCGCTACGCGGATATTGTCAATATATTTCATGCTCAGATACAGTAGGCTGCCTGCACCACCCATCAATTCGGGCACGCTTACTACGTCACCTACATGCAACGTCAGCACGTTATCTGCCGGTAAGTTCCAACGTGCCTCAGGACAAGTCGGTGTAGGTGGTACGACCGGAATCGTATCTTGTGCCGCCTCTACGATGAGTTGGTACGAAGCGCTATTGACGCCATACTCCTCCGTTCCTCCGAAGGTAGCGGTAATAGTTGCTCTTCCTGTTGTTCCCAACGTCACATCGCCGCTCATCATATCTACATTCGCTACGTTATAGTCCGTGGACTCATATACCACTCTTCCTCCTGTATTAGCAGGCTCAACCACCAGTGTCGGTTCTATAAATTCTTCACCTATAGTAGCCGTCACTTGACGAACACGGTTACCACTGCCGTCCACGAAATACATCGTTACGCGTTGCTCTGCCATTATCGACTGCGGCAAGAGAAGGAGCGCCACAAGCGCTAAACCTAATAATTGAGTAAATTTTTTCATAAGAAATCGATTTTTGGTTAATATTATTGTTTGATATGTTTTGCGAAGTCCACAACTTTGCGCTGCAAAGGTACAACATTTTTTTGGAATATGCAAATAATATTAAAGATTTTTGCTACTTTATGATCAAAAACGCTGTATGCTAAAATTAGAGACCTCTGGGAGAGGTATGCTTGGCTTGTCCTATGTATATCGTATCCTGGTATACCCTATATATACATTTATGTATATATCCCGTGAAGTTTAATTTTTTATTTGCACATGTCAGAATTTTTTTGTAATTTTGCGCCGCAAAATTGGTGAACACACGAATTATGAAAAAGACAATGATACTTATTGCCGCTTTGGGACTGACGATGGGTCTGGCGGCGCAGAAACAAAATGCAAGTTATCTGGCCTATATTGACCAGTGGAAACAGACGGCTATTGAGAACCAGGCTGACTACGGCGTGCCCGCCTCTATCATCATGGCGCAGGCGTTGTTAGAGTCGGCCGCAGGACAGAGTGAGTTGGCGGTCAATGCCAATAACCATTTCGGCATTAAGTGCACGAGCGACTGGTTCGGCGCTGTTTATTATTACGATGACGACAGCAAGGGAGAGTGTTTCCGTCAGTATGGCAATGCCGCCGAGAGTTTCAAGGACCACTCGCGCTTCCTCCAGCGTCCGCGCTACACGACCTGCTTCGAGATCGCTGTGGAGGACTATGAGGGATGGGCGCAGCGCCTAAAAGCATGCGGCTACGCCACCGATCCGGGATATGCAAACAAGCTGGTTAAGATTATCGAAGATTACAGGCTGGATACGCTGGCAGCAACGCTGCCAAGTGCTTCGCAAGCAGAGCCCGCCAATACTGCGCCGAAGGATACTGTAAAGACACAAAAGACAAAACGGCCGCTGAAAGCGGAAGTGGTGCATCGGA
Organism: Paludibacteraceae bacterium; assembly: GCA_017507715.1. Classification (GTDB taxonomy): domain Bacteria; phylum Bacteroidota; class Bacteroidia; order Bacteroidales; family Paludibacteraceae; genus Colicola. The sequence goes on from JAFWAK010000014.1 coordinate 8,548, forward strand.
CGGAACCGATCATGGTCATTCATAACGACCCGGAACCGGAGTACGTAGCGCCGCTGAGTGCCAAAGAGGAGCGCGACAGCTTCTTTGTGATGCACCCCAAGAAGAAATGCAACGGCGTCCCTTATGTTAAGGCGCGCGAGGGTGATACGTACGCGAACATCGCGTTCCGTCTGAATATGCGCGAGCGCGAGTTACGCGAGTATAACGATGCCTTAGGTCGTGACATGAAAGTGGGTGACCGAGTGTACCTGTTCTACAAGAAGAAAACGGGCGAGAAAGACTATGTGTGGACGCATGTAGGCCAGTCCTTCTGGCAACTCAGCCAAGAAGAGGGCGTGTCGCTCGAGGCGCTGCAGAAACTCAATGAGTTAGACCCGTCCATCCGCGTATTCCGCACCAAACAGAAGATATACCTCCGCAAAGTGAAGGAATAATGGCTCAGTCTGTATTGATAGGAGATGCGCTGATCACTTACCTGCGCGAGAATGGCTTGGAGCAGTCTGTGCTGGATGTGCAGATAGAAGAGGTGTGGCCGAAGGTAATGGGCGATGTTGTCAACCAGCTGACCCGCAAAGTGGAGGTGAAAGACGGCGTACTGTATGTACGTGTCAACTCGGCGGCCCTCAAGACACAGCTGTTCGAGAACCGCTTTGAACTGGTTCGGAAACTCAACGAAGCTGTGGGCGCAAACGCTATTCGGGATTGTAGAATACTGGGATGATTTACCCCGCTAACATAGAGCAGAAGATAGACTTCACGGTGATTCGTGATGAGTTGAACCGTCGCTGTAGTTCGTCCTTGGGCAAAGAGCGCGTGGAAGCCATGCAGATGGAGACGGACTTTGAAGAAGTGTCCTATCGGCTGCACGTAACCGACCAGATGCGCTTGGCGGAAACGGACCCGATGTTGACTTTCCCGCGGGGGGATATTCATGACATGCGCGAAGCCGTCGCACGTATTCGTATCGAAGGCTTGTTCCTCGACGAAGCGGAGCTGGATGACTTGCGTCACAGCCTGTCTTATGCTGTGGACTTGGAGCATTTCTTCGCAGGACTCGACGAGAACAAATATCCGCTGCTGCGTCAGTTGGCAACCGCCAATAATCAATTACCGATTATTGTAAGGTCCATCGATGCCGTCTTGGACCGCTATGGTCAGTTGAGCGATCATGCGTCGCCGGAGTTGGCCCGCATCCGTCGGGAGATAACGAACCTACAAGGTTCGGTGGGACGCACTTTAGCCTCTATCTTACGCCAAGCGAAGGCAGACGGCTTTGTAGAAGCCGATGCGGCACCTACGCTGCGCGAGGGACGACTGGTCATTCCGGTTTCGCCGGCTTTCAAACGCAAAGTGGGCGGTATTGTGCATGACGAGTCGGCAACGGGTAAGACCGTTTATATCGAACCCCAACAGGTGGTTGATGCCAATAATCATATCCGTGAGTTGGAAGGCGCTGAGCGACGTGAACGAGTGCGTATCCTGACGGCTGTGACGGACGGTCTGCGGCCCAACACAGATGCGATCCTCGCCAGCCAGGAGATGTTAGGCGAAGTGGACTTTTTGCGCGCCAAAGTATCGTTAGCGCAGACTCTCCATGCCATCCGTCCGGAGTTGGTCAACGAACCGCTGTTGGAATGGTCGGACGCCCGTCATCCGGTGTTGTGGCTGCATTATACGCCGCAAGGCAAGACGGTCGTGCCGCTCTCCATACGACTGAACAAGGATACAAACCGAATGTTGGTCATCAGCGGTCCGAATGCCGGTGGTAAGTCGGTGTGCCTGAAGACCGTTGCCTTACTGCAATATATGATGCAATGCGGTCTGCTTGTGCCCGTGGCAGAGCAGAGTAGAGCGGGACTGTTCGACCGCATGATGATAGACATCGGCGATGAGCAGAGCATTCAAGATGAGTTATCCACCTATTCCTCGCATTTGCGTAACATGCGGGCGTTCGTGCGACAGGCCGACGAACGGACACTGATACTCATCGACGAGATGGGTACCGGTACGGAACCGCTGATTGGCGGTGCCCTTGCCGAGGCGATTCTAAGGGAGTTAGTGAGCAAGCATGTCTTTGGTGTCATCACCACCCATTATACCAACCTCAAGCATTTTGCAGAGCAGACGAAGGGCGTAGTCAACGGCGCGATGCTGTATGACCGCGGCGCTATGCGGCCGCTCTTCCAACTGTCTATAGGACAAGCCGGAAGTAGTTTTGCTATCGAGATAGCACGGCAGACAGGTCTGGGCGAAGATATCATCGCGTACGCGACGGAATTGGTGGGAGAGGAGCACATTGACTATGACAAACAACTGCAAGACATAGCTCGTGACAAGCGATACTGGGAGAAGAAGCGGCAGTCCATCCGACTCAAAGAGAAAGAGCTGGAGAGCAAGATAGCGGACTATGAAGAGCGCATGGCGGGTGTGAAAGCCGAGAAAAAGGAGATACTGGAGAAAGCCCGTCAACAGGCAGAAGACCTCTTGCAGCAGTCGAATGCAACGATTGAACGGACCATCCGCGAGATAAAAGAAGCCAAGGCCGATAAGGAAAAGACCAAGGCGGCGCGAAAGAAAGTGGAGAGCCTGAAGGAGAAAGTGGAGAGTAAGAAACCAAGAGTCGAAAGCCAAGAGCCGAAAGGCACAAAGGTGCTACGAGATTTCCGGGATCTGAAAGCCTTGACCAAAGGCGGAGGACTCAGTGAGCAACCTCAACAGTCGCACACCTCGGCAGTCGTGCATAACCGGACGATGAAGTTCGAACGGACATTAGACCTGCGCGGATATCGTGCCGATGAGGCTCTGGAAAAACTGATTGCGTACATGGATGACGCGTTGATGGTGGGTGCCGGTGAGGTAACTATCCTCCATGGCACAGGCACGGGGGCGCTCAAGCAACTCACACGCGACTACCTCAATGATCTCAACCGTCAGCGACGCAAACGCGGGAAAATAGCGCTTGAGTTCGGCGATGGCGATGTGAATCATGGCGGAGCCGGCTTGACTATTGTGAAATTATGAGAAAATCGATACTTTTATTAGGACTCTTATTGTCCTTCCCGATCATGGCGAAGCAGTACCTTTCGCTGGATGGCGGGCATGACCTACGCGGGTTTGGCGAGGAGCGGTATAGCGTCTCGCTGATGGCGGAGTATGGCTATAACCGGACCTGGGAGCACATGGGAAATGTGGATATTTACGCTCACATGCCGGTAGTGAAGAATGTGCAGATAGATGCGCGGATGCAGTATTGCTCAGCGAATGTGTTGACGGGTGCCATTGTATTACGTCCGACCTTCGACCTGCCGGTGGGACAGCTGTTCGCAGAGACGGAAGTGCTCTATAGAGGTGTGCTGCGCAATCGGATGAGTGATTTCTGCGCGGCGCTTTCCGTTGGATGGCGGTTCGACTATGTATCGGTACAGATAGGTGGTTTCGCCCGTGTGCTGGATAGTTGGGATCGTGACTGGCATTCGGAAGACAAGTATGAGACGGAGCCGTTTAACCTGCTTTACCGCCTCGAGGTCTTCTGCCGTCCGCAGACCAATAACTGGAATATATCGGTCGGTTTGAGTAACAAAGAAGACTGGCAGATGGAGCGTATGTGGCAGCCAATGTTTTTGTTCGGTAGTCGCTACGATATAGACGAACACTGGCGAGTGCACTTGGACGGCCAGTTGAAGATAACGGGAATGTTTCACTTGAATGCCACGTTCTACGCCGCTTACGTGCGCGCAGGCTTCAGTTATCGCTTCTAAACTATGAAAACGAGAATAAGTGCTTTGTTGTTGCTCAGTGTGCTGTTCGCCACTTGCAACCCCAACTATGATATGATTGGTATGTTCAACGGAACGAGCCCTGAGATAGCAGATCGCTTCCAGGAATCCCTTCGCTATAATGCATCCGTTCCGGTGGTACACATGCAGATGCCGGAGGAATACCGTTTGTTCATCTGTACGGACAGCCATATTGACTCAACCCATTATGCTTTGGAGCGTTTTATCCGTGCGTACAAGGCGGACACGAATCCGCATATGTGCCTGTACTTGGGCGATTTGATTAACGCGCAGGCACATTTTGATCATGCGGATAGTATACTGCATCTGGATGGTGTGATGACGAGTCGTAACGATACTGTCTTCATGACCTGCGGTAACCACGATATTTATTTTAACCAGTGGCATATCTGGCAGCAGTTGTACGGCAGTTCAACCTATTGGTTTGACACATACACCGGCACCGAATACAAGAAAGAGAACCTGTTGGACCTCTATATTTGCCTGGATACAGCTGAAGGTACGCTGGGAACAGACCAGATGAAATGGCTGCGAAAACTGCTGAATGAGATGAAGGATAAGGGATACCGGCATATTATCGTGTTCACCCATACTCACCTCTTCAAACAAGATAACTCACAGGGCCACACCTCGAATCTATCAATGGAAGAGACCTATGAGTTGACCCACCTGCTGACGGATGCCGGCGTGTCTTGCTATCTGTGCGGACACGACCATAGCCGCGAAGTGACGGGCTACGGTAATGTGCGTTATATTACGGTGGACTCCAGCACGGATGCGGAACCGTACCCGTTCTATATGGTGATGGAGGTAGGCGAAAACATGACCTACGAGTTCTTCCGCCTCTTCGACTAAACAGGCTTATCTACAACCCTTGAAGGCATTCTTGCCGACTTCTACTGCGGGCGCCAAAACAGGCGTCCGTAAGTATTTACAGTCGAGGAATGCTTCTGCGCCGATGGCTTGCAGACTGTCGTTCCATTGCACCTCACGCAGGCTGCGGCAGTTATAGAAGACGCCGTCGTCAATACGCTTCAGGGAGGCGTTGAGGATGACTTTCTGTAGGTTGATACAATGAGCGAAGGCACCGCTCTGCAGACGTTGCACGGAAGCCGGCAGCTGCACTTCCTCCAGCATCTTGCATTCGATAAACGCTTCCTGCTCAATCATGTGAATATGGTCCACAAGCACAATGCCGCGTAACTGTTGACAGTTACGGAAAGCGCGTACGCCGATGCGGAAGGTGGACTTGGGGATGTTAATGCGCTCGAGCGCCAGACAGCCGTCAAGGGCTTCATCTCCGATGGCATACAAACCATCCGGCAGATCGATGCGGTAGAGGCGTGTACAGCCTTGGAAAGCCTGTTTGGGCAGCGAGTTGATGCCGGCGGGAATAACTACTTTACGCAGTACGGCACAACCTGCAAAGGCTTGGTCGCCGAGGAAAGTGAGCGTGCGCGGCAGTTCGATGGCTTCGAGGTTAGAACAGCCGGCAAAGACACCTGCGTCAATACGACGGAGATGGCTTGGCAAAATGATATTTTTCAGTCCGCGGCAGGTGAAGAACGTAGCGCGTTCCAGCACTTCTATCTTATCGCTCAAGACTTGCTCTCTGAGGTTAACGCAGCCGTAGAAGACTCCTGCGCCAAGACACTCCAAGTCGCGCGGCAGCAAGGCATTTTTGAGCAGACCGCAGTTATAGAAAGCGAAGTTACCCACCTCGCGTACGGTACTCGGAATGATGACGTCGGTCAGGTTCTCGCATTGGTAGAAAGCGGCCGTTGGAATGGCAGTAACAGTGGCAGGGATAGTTACCGACTTGAGATTCTTGCGGTTAGCGAAAGCCCGCTCGGCTATCAAACGAATAGGAATCTTGTTCTTGAAGATATATTTGGCGGGCAGGTCGTTATTGGTGGCTATGAGGCAGTCGTCAATGATAAACGCGCCTTTCTTCCATTTCTTCTCGTTATTATAGATGCCGCTTCCTGTGAACGCGTCTTCGCCGATGGAGGTGATAGAGGTCGGGATGACCACTTTCTGCAGGTTCTTACAGTCGCGGAAAGTCTCATGGTCAATGCGTGAGATGCATGTAGGCAGTTCGACGCGCTGGATGGTCTTGTTGCCTTGGAAGGCACCGGCCGCTATCAGTCGTGTTCCTTCTGGCACTACGAACCGTGGTTTGATGGTCTTGTCCGTGGCGATGAGGATGGAGTCTATCCAGAGGCAGCCGTCGGCCCAGTTGGTCTTGTCGAGCATGATACCTGTACCGTCAAACGCAGAGCGATAGACGCGCTGAATGGTTTGCGGCAAGACAATAGCCGTCAGGTTTTTACAACCTTTGAAGGCACGGTCGCCTACGGCGATGACAGTGTAGGTGTTTTGTCCTACAACGATAGTCTCGGGAATGAGTAACTCACCCGAGGCTTTGGGATTCAACGTTACTTCGGCTGTCAGACGGTTATCATCAACCGAGTAGTTCACGTCCTGATACTGTGCGTTTTCAGCACTAACGTATAAGGCGGCGACCAGTAGTGTCATACACAGCGTCGCCCGCTTGAATAAAGAGTTGACCATCTCTTATGAATTTATGATTTATGATTTCAGATTTCTGATTCTCAATGCCTTCGGGCATAGAGATGCCCAATTGGTATAAAATAGCGTTCTCTATCAGTCGTTTCGCATCATCGGTGAGGTATAGGGTAGAGTATTCCGAGACGCCAATCATAATCATACCGGATGGTAGGATAGCGATGCTGGAGGCCTCCGGTTGCGAAGTGGGGGAAGCCAATACTTGTGGTTGTCCTTCATCTGGTAGCGTCCATTCGCTGATAGCCGTCACGGCATTGGTGTTGCATTGTGAGAAGAGCTGTAGTTGGCCATCAGTAATGGCCAGTCCTCGAAAAAGCGGATGTTCGGTATTCGTAACGGCAACGCTTAAGTCCGATGTATTGATAGCCGTTCCCCACGCCCATACTCCGGGCTTGAGCAGCCATGGCTTGAGAAGCACCATAGGGCGGTCGTAGCCCTTGAGGGTTGTAAAACCCGGCGCGGAGGAGGAAGGCTTGTTGCCGAGCACGATGACCTCGTACGGGCTATAATCCACGGTGGGGTCGGTGGCTTCGGTAGTGACAATCCATAGCGAGTCGTTCTGGCGCAGGTACTGGAGGAGGGGCTTGTCTTCCTCTGCACCGGTAATCGTTACAAAAGCCACGGCATGGGTGCCTTCCGGCTGAATAGTCGGGATGGTATCTTCGGGAATCGTGTCGGGCTTATGTTCTTCGCCCGGGTACTCATAGCATCCGAGGTCGGGTGCCGAGCCGTTATAGCTCAGGTTGACATTCACACCGGCATCGATAAGTGCTGATCCGTCACGCAATCGCATGAAGTCCACTTCCGCCAGATTGCCGTCGGCCTGTCGCGGGGAGAGTATCATGGTGGTGTCGAGCGACCGGAAATCGTCGGCCGAAACGGCGAATCCGTTGCTCCAGGTGTTGTGGTCGTTAGCCGCCACGTTCTGCGACTTATACGCATCGCCTCCCTGTCCGTTCAGGCTGATACAGTTCTGCAGGCTGTTGGTGCCGCAGGCGGTGGTGAAACCGTAGTTAAAGGCGTTCTGATAGGCCGAACAGTTGTACACCCACATCGTACCAGCGTTGTTGTTCTGGTCGAATCCTCGTGCGTAGTTGCCTACGGCAAGACTATGATGGATCAGTATCTTATGGTTGGTCTGGTTGCCTCCCATCTTGAATCCGTTTCCGTTGCCCTGGCATGGATATTGCTCAAGGGTGATGGTGATTGTTTGGCCGTAGCGGTCCTTCATTGTTGTGTCCACTTTGCCGTCGAACCAGGACTTGTCAACACCCAACGCCCGCGGGTTATGGCTCATGTCGTAGTATGGGCATCCGTTTCTGAAGCAGATGCAGTTCTCGACGATGGTATTGGAGTTGCTCACGCGTTGGAAGAAATCCCATCCGTCATCGCTGTTATTCCATGCTCTGCAACCGATATAGTGGTTTCCTGCTCCGGTGAACTGCTTGTCGGCAAAGCCGTCGGCATTGCCTCCGAAGTTAGCAGAAGAGCCGGACATGGTCTTATAGTCGAAGTTATCGTGGCTGTCGCAGTTGAGAATGGTGTTGTCGCCACCGTTCTTCATCTGAATACCGGTGTCGCCGCAACCGTACACGTCGAGTCCCTCTATCAGGCAATAACTGCCATAATTGATCAGTCCGTTCTTACCGGCATAGCATATACAGAGCCCCTTGATATGGATATACAGCGCACCACTGCTGATGCTGATACCGACATTGTTGCTGCCGGTCACCTCGCTGCCATAGGGTTGCTCACTGAAGTCCAGCACAGGTTTTTCGCCTGGGTAGGCTCCGATGAAGGTGCGGCGGTTGGCCGACATACCGTTCTTGCCTGTACCGATAGTCTGTTTGGCAGAGAAAGAGTAATGTCCACCAAGCAGATAAAGGGTGTCTCCCGACTGGGTGGCAGACAGTGCCGCCGACCATGTAGCAGGCGAGGTGTAGGACATGCCGTCCCCACCGCCGACAGGCGAGGCGTAGCGCGTCGTGGCGTTCAGTGAAGCTGTGAGGGTAGTGAGTAACACCATCAAGGCGAGTACATTCATGTTTTTGCGCATTTCCATAATGAAATATAGTTTGAGCCGAATAATTGTTAACCACAGGATGTATTTCCCTTTCCACGAGGCGTAAGGAAGTCGATTATGCAGTTCTTCTAACACGCGTTTCTGGGCATCTAAATGGACGCGAGAAGTGGTGCTGTCCGGGTTCTTGGTGTACAGATAACCTGCATAATCCAGTTTTTTGCAGGTAGCTCCGCTTAGCCACAGATCGGCTGAGAAGATCACATCTTCATAAATCATACCTCCTTCAAACCGAATGTTTCGCAGCGCGCTACGGCGGTAAAGTCGCATACAAGGCGAGGTATAGCGGTAACGATGTTCAGGCAGTTGGCGAATACCTACGCGCCAGCCTTTGTCTTCTGTATCCGAAGTGCGTCGATAACCACTCTGGACATAGTCCACACCTTTAATAGCCTTCAGATGGCGATTACACCAGTCTGGCGCGATGCGGTCGTCTGCATCCACAAAAGCGATGTACTCGCCGATTGCTTGCTCCATTCCGTAATTGCGGGCGATAGACTGACCGGAGTGCTGTTGGGTAAACAGCAGTATCTTACGCAACGGATCTTCGGCATGCTTCTTGGCGTATGCCTGTGCGATAGTAAGGCTGTTATCGGTGCTGCCGTCGTTGACAAGAATAATCTCCAGCGGTTCAGTAGTGGTTTGACCTAAGAGCGAGTCAATACAGTCCGTCAGATATTTCTCGGCGTTATAGATAGGTACGATAAAACTGATCATATTGCGCTTCTCTTGCAAATTCATTTCTATGTTGTGTGGCTTGGCGGGTATATCCTTGTGCCTGCCACTCGTGATATCGGTCAAGGATAAAGGTCTTGATGGCTTCTTCATCATCCGTAGCCAGCCCGGCATGCGTATATTCAATCAACTCCGCTAACGCACCCTTGTCGGACGGCACGCAAAGAACGGGTTTCTCGCAGCCGAGTGCTTCGTAGAACTTGGTGGTCAGCATGCCATGCGTGTGTTCCGATGTAAGTACTAACATGATACTGCTGCGACGGATCGCATCGCCTAATTCATTATGCGCTATAGGGTTCTGTTGCGGAGTATGGATGTCCAGTTTGATGTTTAGGGATTCCACAACTCGTTTGACTTTCTCCAAGGCAGGTTTCTGCCATTCGAAGAGGCTTCCTATATAGGTGACGGTAAACTGCTCTGCCGGAATATCTTTAGGGTAGAACTGCTTGGCGTCAAAACCGTTGTACATGACAGACACCTTCTGATTGAACTGTTGGATGAACTGTGCATGCCAGGGCGAGACCGTCGTGATAGCATCGGCAGCACGCAGCACTTTGTTGCGGCGACGAATATGAATGGCGCGGTAGAGTTTTCTGAATGGCATTAGCCACCGTGACTGATGCTTGTATTGGTAACGTGAGTCATCTACCTGTTCGTCCAGATCGCGGATGTCACAGATGAGCGGTACTTGCAGATGCATGGCGATGCGTTGTGCGGCACCTAATGGGAAATCGCTAAAAGCGGAGCACAGCACGGCATCAAAAGGTTCGTTGTGAGAGACGAGATACCGTTGCGCAAAAGCCTTGTTATGCCAGTCGGTGAGCAGCGTCCAGACAGTCTTAAAGAACCAGTCAATAGACCCTCCGCTATACATCCGAATGGTCTCAATAGGATATGAGTGGACAAAGTCTAAAGCTTGGTATGTCTCGGTCAGCAACGTTACATCATAACCTTTCTGCACGAGGTATTCGCACAGATGACGCAGACGCGGTAAATAACCCGGTGCGGCAGGAGGGTCAGATACAATTAATAACCTTTTCATACAATGACCGATGGTAGGTCTGTTCGTTGATGTTACTATTATGCCATAGCAGACAGAGGTCGCCATGATGCATCCGCACTTTATCAATCAGTCGCTCACAGAGGAAATAAGCTTCATCTTCGGTGAGGTTCATGTAGTTCTCTTGGTTAAGCGAATTATCCATGATAAGCAGCGGATGAAGAATGAGGTTCGTCAGCGTGTACGTATACGGATTTATCCACCGCACGGGACGGGAAGTCTGCAGACGGAAACCTGCTTGGTCCGCAAAACCCATCGAGAAATCATCGGTATAACCAGCCTTGGCCAGTTTCTTGAGATAACTGATAGAACCCTTGAGGTAATGCGAGCGGACGAGGGTGCTGAAGGGGCGTCGTGGCAGATCACCGTAGTAACTGGAGTGGACTCCTAACTGTGCCCCGGAGGACAATAGCAGTTGTTTGAGCGCCTTATAGTCGCGGCCGACTAAATTATATTGCGGATAATCGAAGCCGATGCCTTTTGTCTGTTTGATAAAATAGATAGGCTCGGCTTGTGCCACTCTCGCGTCTTGCTCAATCAGCCACGGGAAGGTGTAAAGCGGGTCACGATGGATATCCAATAATGCCTTCCATGCTTGACGGCCTTCACCTCTTCGTAAGCCTCCGAGAAAACCCCGCAGATGGCGATACTGACTGATGGCATCTATATCATGGGTGAGGTATATATGTCCAAATCCGGTGGTAGGAAGTGGACAATTCAGCAGCTTGAGCAGCAGTCGTGCGTGTTCGTCCAGCATTGGTATCTGCAGACGGTTTTTCTGACCTAAAATGGAATAGGCGGCCAGGAAACGGTCGTGTTGGTCGCGTTGGGTGTTGAAGGTTTCTTCGGCGCGGGAAACAAAGAAAAATGCATTATAGACAATATCCGTTCGGATGATCGCTTTGCCTTTCGCCGGTCGCTCTACAAGGACCCGATCCATTTCCGGCAAGGCAATATGATTGCCGAGTTTGCCATTAGGCACGATGATTACATCGTGGTCTTCCAGCGCTTTCTCGTCAGCAGTATAGGCCACGCGTGCTGCGGCTTGCTCATCGCCGTAACACAGCCATGTAATGAGATAGGTGATAATCTCGTCTAATTTTCGCTTAGTATTTGCCATTCGTATAATTTTTGTTCAATCTGGTGTTTGATTGTTTCGTATTTTTGGAACATCTCTGCTGTCTGGTTCTCAGGCATGGATAAGTGAGTTTCCATTTCTTTCTGTTGTTGTTCCAAAACTGTGATGGCTTCTTCCACTTCCGCTATCTGTCGTTCCCGTTTCCGTCGCTCTGCAGCCGCGGCTTTCTGTGCGGCGTAGTCCAGTTTTGCGGAACTGGCCTCTTCTCCATTTGTGGAGGGGGTGGAAGCGGGCTTGTTGTTTCGTTCCAACTCCTGCAGGTTGTCAATCTTCTTTGCCCGCAGGAAATCATATATACCGCCTAAATGCTCTTTGACACGTCCGCCGCCAAACTCATACACTTTGCTCACGAGCCCATTGAGGAAATCGCGGTCGTGACTCACACAGATGAGCGTTCCGTTGAAATCCTGCAACGCTGTCTTAAGTACGTCCTTACTCTGCATGTCCAGGTGGTTGGTCGGCTCGTCGAGAATAAGGAGGTTACAAGGCTCCAAAAGCAGCCGGATCATCGCCAGACGACTTCGTTCGCCTCCCGAGAGCACTTTGACCTTCTTGTCACTCGCTTCTCCTCCAAACATGAAGGCACCCAATATATCGCGAATCTTCGTGCGGATGTCGCCTACTGCTACATAGTCGATGGTCTCGAAAACCGTTAGGTTCTCGTCCAGCAACGCCGCCTGATTCTGCGCGAAATAACCTATCTTGACGTTGTGTCCGATCTTGAGGTCGCCAAGATAATCCAACTGCCCCATGATGCACTTGACGAGCGTCGTCTTTCCCTCTCCGTTCTTGCCTACAAAGGCTACTTTCTCGCCCCTACGGATGGTGAACGTAACATCATGGAAGACGTTATGTTCGCCGAAATCCTTGCGTAAATCCTCTATGATGATAGGGAAGTCGCCACTCCGTGGAGCAGGCGGGAAACGCAGGTTGAGACGGCTGGTGTCTTCCAAATCCACCTCTAACCGTTCTAACTTCTCCAGTTGCTTGATGCGGCTCTGTACCTGTACCGCTTTCGTTGCTTTGTAGCGGAAGCGTTCGATGAACTCCTCCGTGTCGGCAATCATCTTTTGCTGGTTCAGGTATGCCCGCACTTGTTGTTCGTGCCGTTCTTGACGTAGCGCCACAAAGCGAGTATAATTAACATTGTAATCATAAATCCTACCAAGGGTAATCTCTATCGTTCGACCACATACATTATCGATGAAAGCCCGGTCGTGGCTGACCATCATCACGGCAGACGGACTGGTCTTGAGGAAGTCTTCTAACCATTGGATAGATTCGATATCCAAATGGTTCGTCGGCTCGTCCAGCAGCAGTAGGTCGGGGTGTCGTAGCAGTATTTTGGCTAACTCGATACGCATACGCCATCCGCCGGAGAACTCACTACACGGTCTGTCGAAGTCCTTACGTTCAAAGCCAAGACCGATAATCGTACGGTCCATTTCGGCTACAAACCGCGCTTCGTCCTGTTCTGGCGTCTCAGCATGAACTATCATTACTTCTTCGCGTAGCGTCCGGTCGTCTTGGAAGAGCATCACCTGTGGCAGATAGCCGATGGTCATGTCACTCTCGCGACTGATACGACCCGCCGTAGGCTGGTATTCGCCTGCAATAAGGCGGAGCAGGGTCGTCTTACCTGCACCGTTCTTACCCACCAGCGCGATACGTTCCTTACGATTGATAAGGAAGGTGATGTCGTCCAGCACAGGGCGGGACGAGAACTCCATACTTAGATGTTCAACACTTAGCATTGCTGCCGTATAGTTTCTTATTAATGACGCGCCATAAGACCAAAGTCAAGGCAGTGGCTAATGCAAAATCACTTATGACTAACACCCACATGTTCCAGTTGCGTCCGATTACGGCCAGACCGATGAAGAGCAGGCTGGCTGAGAGCAGTACACAGGTGGTCTGAATATGGTTCAGACCGGTTCGTAACAGCAAATGATGAATGTGGTTCTTATCCGGTTGGAATGGACTGCGGTGCTGTTTGATACGCGTCAGGATGACACGCATCGTGTCGTAAATAGGAACGGTCAGCACGCAGATGGCTACTGCCGGCGAGGCATTCATGTGTAAGGCCTCTGGCACTTGGTGATAGGCATTAATCTCGCAGAAATGGAAGACAAAAGCTGTCAGCAGATAACCCAAGAGCAAACTGCCGGAGTCGCCCATGAAGATTTTCTCGCGATGACCGAACACATTATAGATGAAGAATACCGCTAAAGAGCCTACCATGCATATTCCAAGAACCGACCAACTTACATCACCAACCAGTCCGAAATAAACTGCAAAGAACAGGCAGTATAAAATACCGAGACCACTGGCTAGACCGTCTATTCCGTCAATGAGGTTGACGGCATTGATGATGGCTACCAGGATAAACAGGGATATCAGATAACTTGGGATGATACCTATCTCCGTGATACCGAAAAGGCCGTGTAGATGGGTGATGCGGAGGTCTGCAAAACCGATGAGCGCTATGCCGGCTAAGGCTTCGCCTAACAGTTTGGCCAGCGGCGTGAGGATGAGCACGTCGTCAATAAATCCGACGGACATAATAGCGAATAAACCGACTAGGAAGAACTGACTTTGACTCAACTGGTTGTACTCAAACAGCAGGTATGTCAGCATAAAACTGAAGCAGATATTGAGTCCACCTATATTGGGCACTTCGCCGGTGTGACTCATGCGTTTGTTAGGACGCACCACAAAACCTTTTGCCTTGGCGATACGCACAACCAACGGCATTCCTATCAAGCCCAGCACAAAACTGATGAGACCTATCAGGTAACTATGTTGTAGAAAAAACGATTGTATCATTGCGGGTCTAATTGTTCGTAAATAGAGTTGTTGCTAATATATTCAGGAACCAGCTGTTTCATCATCTTCACTGTCGTAAACGGCTTGCTTAGACGGCTGGTTTGGATGAGGCTGTCCACTTGTGTGCTGACTTCGTCGAAGTCGAACTCGCGCACACGAGCCACCATGATCTTGTCGTTGGCGGTAGGTAGTGTCGTCTCTTTCTGGTTTAGCAGTTCTTCGTATAACTTCTCACCGGGACGAAGGCCTGAGAACTCAATCTGGATATCTTTTTCCGGTGTGTAACCGGCCAGACGAATCATGTTACGGGCGAGGTCTAATATCTTCACCGGCTTGCCCATGTCGAAGACGAAGATCTCTCCGCCTTCGCCTAAAGTGCTGGCTTCCATCACCAGACAGCATGCCTCCGGGATGGTCATGAAATAGCGGATGATGTCAGGATGTGTGACGGTAACAGGTCCACCGGCTGCAATCTGTTTGCGGAAATACGGAATGACGGAGCCGTTGCTGCCTAATACATTGCCGAAACGGGTGGTAATGAATTTGGTGCAATCGGGGTTGGTGGCGTGTAACTTGCGGAAGAGCGACTGCACGTAGATCTCTGCGATACGCTTGCTGGCACCCATGATATTCGTCGGGTTGACGGCTTTGTCTGTAGATATCATCACGAAGCGTTGCACTCCGTATTTGACCGACATGTCGGCCATGTTCTTCGTGCCGGCTACGTTAGCTTGAATAGCTTCGTTCGGAAAACTCTCCATCAGCGGCACGTGCTTGTAGGCCGCTGCGTGATATACTACGTCCGGACGCATCTTGCTGAAGACTTGCTCCATGCGGGCACGGTTGCGTACGTCGGCTATCACAGGGATAAAACGTGCCTCGGGATATTGTTTGCGCAGATCTAAAACGAGGTCATGTAGCGGCGATTCGGACACTTCCAACAAGATGGTCACTTGCGGCGCAAACGGTTGAATCTGACGCACTAACTCGCTGCCGATACTACCGGCGGCACCGCTGACAAGCACCACTTTGTTCTGAATGATCTGCCGCACATTATCGGTGTTGACATTGATTTGCGGACGCTCCAACAGATCCTCGATGCGCACCGCTTCCACACGACCTATGCGTTGGGTGTCAATCTCTTCGATATTATCCCATTGGGTGAAATACGGCGTAGTCAGGATACGGATGTTATGGTCGATGAAAATCTGCAGGTCCTTGGCAGGATTGATCTCTTTCATCTTCAGCGGCGATACGATTACATGCTGGATGCCGCGTTGGTTCATCCAGTCGAATAGTTTCTCGTTGAGTAAACGCACGCGAAGACCCGCAAGATCGTATCCGTAGCGCTCGCTCTCGTTGGCAATGAAACCTACCGGACGATAAGGTGCATAGCCTGCCGACCGAAGCATCTTGGCTATCGCGATACCGGCGGCCTGGGTGCCGTAAATCATCACACGCGGACTGCCTTGGTTGCGTTCCAGACTCTCACTGAGCGTCTTCACTCCTGCGCGGAGCGAGAAAAGCATCACGAATGCCGTCGGGACATAGACGAACAGCACCGTGTTCAGAATAGGATGCCAGCCCTCTGCATACTGGAAAATGGCGTTGAATAACACCAGCACCAAACCCGTACACAAACTGGACAGCAGCACCTTGATGGTGTCGATAAATGTGGAGTAGCGCAAGATACCCGAATAGGTATGAAACGCCCAGAAAGCCATCACCTGCACGCCCATCACCACCAGATACTGAATGCCGATGGAGACAGGCTGGTTACTCAACTCCAGATAATGCAGGAAGCCGCTGCCGACCCATACACTCAGCCAGAAAGCTAATGTGCACAGCACCAAGTCCACTAACAGCACACCCCATCGCGGCAGGTAGTTCATCTGCGGGATGCGTGTGAAGATATCCGAGTGGTGCAACTCTTCTATGTTTTTTTGTTTCATATGCATTGTTTGATTATTGTTTTCAGGTATTTGCCGGTATAGCTGTCTGCGCAGTTAGCCACCTCTTCCGGTGTGCCGCAGCAAACAACGTTTCCGCCGTCTTTTCCTCCCTCGCGACCCAAATCAATCACATGGTCTGCCGCTAAGATAACAGCGGGGTTATGTTCTATCACGATGACGGTGTGCCCTTTGCTAATCAGGCTGTTCAGCGCCTTGAGCAGCACTTCTATGTCTTTATGGTGCAGACCTGTCGTCGGTTCGTCAAAGACGAAGATGGTCGGGTTATGGTCCTCTTGGGTCAGGAACGAAGCCAACTTAACACGCTGACTCTCGCCGCCGGATAGCGTACTGCTGCTCTGGCCCAACTGAATATAGCCGATACCGACATCTTGCAACGGTTTAAGCCTCTTCACGATACGCTCACATCCAGGGTCTTGACTGAAGAAGTCCACGGCTTGGTTAACCGTCATGCACAGAATGTCATAAATCGACTTGTCGCGGTAGTGGACATCTAACACATCCTGCTTGAACCGCCTTCCGTGGCATTGTTCGCATTCCAGAACCAGGTCCGCCATGAACTGCATCTCAATAGTGATGGTTCCTTCGCCTTGACAGGCCTCACAGCGACCGCCCGGCGTGTTGAATGAGAAATGCGCAGGAGTGAAACCTAACTGTTTGGCTAACGGCTGCTCGGCGAACAGACGACGAATCTCATCGTATGCCTTCAGATATGTCACAGGGTTACTGCGACTCGACCGACTGAGCGGATTCTGGTCCACAAACTCGATATCGTGCATGAGGTGCAGACTGCCGTGCAGATGACCGAAATCACCCGTGTGCTCGGCAAATACACCTCCGTAGTGTTTCTTGAGGGCAGGGTAGAGAACTTTGCTTACCAGACTCGACTTGCCGCTGCCGCTCACACCCGTCACGACGGTCATCACGTGCAACGGGAAACGAACCGTCAGGTTCTTCAGGTTGTTCTCACAGGCTCCTTCTACCTCGATGTAATTGTTCCAATGACGCCGTTGCTTCGGGATGTCAAACGTAAATAACTCCGGTCGCGGTTTGCCTTCATAAACTACTTCTCCGCCATGACGGCCGGCTGCAGGACCGATTTCTATCACATGGTCAGCCGCTGCGATGATATCCTCGTCATGCTCAACCACGACAATCGTATTACCCAAATCCCGTAACTGTTTCAGCACATGTATCAACCGCTCCGTGTCCCGTGGATGCAGACCGATAGAAGGCTCGTCAAGCACATACAGCGACCCTACCAGACTGCTACCTAAAGCTTTTGCTAAACTGATACGCTGACTCTCGCCGCCTGAGAGAGTGTTGCTCTGACGGTTCAGCGTCAGGTAACTCAGACCAACATCTTTCATGAACTGCAACCGGCTGCGAATTTCTTTGAGCACGATGTCGATGGTCTGCATCTCTATCGGACTGAGTCGTAAACGGTCGAACCATTCGTCCAATTCCGAAATGGTCATCGCGCATAGTTGCTGAATAGACTGGCCGTTTACCTTCACATAACTTGCTTCGTGCCGCAAGTGGAATCCGCCGCACACAGGACAAATCGTCTTGCCCTTGAAGCGCGTTAACATCACGCGGTATTGCAGTTTGGAGTATTGTTCGCGTTCCAGTTCCTTGAAGAAGAGGTGCAATCCGCGGAAATGCTCGTTACCTGTCCATAGCAATTGTTTCTGCTCGGCTGTCAAAGCGTAATACGGCGTGTGAATAGGGAAGTTGAACTTCGCCGCATTATAAATCAACTCGTCTTGCCATTCCCGCATCTTCTCGCTCTGCCAGCAGGCTAATGCACCTTCGTAAATCGTTTTCGATTTGTCGGGAACCACCAAGTCCGGATCAATACCCATTACCGAACCAACACCCTTACACTCAGGACAAGCACCTACAGGACTGTTGAAATCGAATAGGTGTTCACTCGGCTCGATAAACTGAATGCCGTCCGCTTCAAAACGCTCGGAGAACACTTTCTCATGCTTATCTACCCATACTCTACACTCGCCTTTGCCTTCAAAGAAGGCCGTCTGTACGCTGTCTGCAAAGCGGTTACTCGTTGCCGGTTCATGATCCACAATCACACGATCCACCAGCAGATATGCGTCATGTCCTTCGGCTTGCTTCCAGACTTGGTCGTCAATACGCACCGTGTCGCCGTCAATCAGCAGACGACTGAAACCTTGGCTTTGCCAGAGTGCTATCTGCTCTTTTAGAGTCCGGTCTTCGGATAGCACAATCGGGCTCAGCAGATACAATCGCGTGTTCGCCGGTTGGGCCTCCATGTATAGCACAACATCGCGGATTGTGTTGCGTTTCACTTCCTCACCGCTCACGGGCGAGAAGGTGTGTCCTACGCGCGCGAAAAGGAGTTTCATGTAGTCGTAAATCTCCGTCACGGTGCCTACCGTCGAACGCGGGTTACGACTTGTCACCTTCTGCTGAATAGCTATCGAAGGCGGAATACCTTCTATCTTCTCCACTTCCGGCTTCTGCATGCGGCCCATGAACTGACGCGCATAAGCGCTTAGACTCTCCACATAACGACGCTGACCTTCGGCATACAACGTGTCGAATGCCAGCGAACTCTTTCCGCTGCCACTCACACCCGTTATCACCACTAACTTATTGCGCGGGATGTCAACCGAAACATGTTTCAGGTTGTGGGTGTCGGCGCCTTCTATGTGAATTACTTCCTGCAAGCCGCTTCTGCCTCTTTTCGCAACTGCTCAAATGCGGTCGTCGTGGTGTCTAATTGGGCCTCCGTCAATTTTGGAACGCGAATAGGAGTACCTACAGCTATGTTACTCGGATTGATAATCACGTCGCGGTTGGCATCGTACAAATACGGCCAATAGACTTTCGTGCCGTAGTAACGCTTCGACATCCACGTCAGACGACTGCCTTCACGGATGGCCTCGGTCGTAATTAACTCCTCGTATTTGCCCTCTTCCGGCATCTCTACTTCGTCGGAAGCAGCCATGAATTCAGCCAGAATCTGCTCTTGTGAAATGGCACCTTCCGGTATCATCTCTTTCTGACGGTTAACCTCGTCTTCTGCCACTGTATCTACTGCAACCTTGTTTTCTTTCACTTGCTCTGTCTCTGTCTGCTTTGGCTGTAAGAACGAAGCGATGAGGTTGCTGAACTCCTTGCGCAGGAACCAGTATCCCGCACCTAACAACAGTAGCAGTACTAAGATGCAGATGAAGGTGTCGCGTACGAAATGACGTTTCTTTTTAGGCTTCGGCTGAGGCTTTTCCTCAACCACCGGCGTCGGCTCCGGAATAAAGACTGGTTCTGGAACTACCACCGGTTCCTGCTCTTTAACCGGCTCGGGCTCGGGTTCTTGTACAGGTTCTGGCTCTACTGCTTCTGGTTTCTCCGGCTCTGGCTCTGTAGGCGCAATCGCGCCGTCCTGTAGCGGAGCGTCCTCTAAACTCTCTTCTTTTACCGGACTCTGTCCGAGTTCACCCAATATATCGACGATCTCCTCTGCTTGTGCACCTAATTTCTGTATCGGGTCAATCAAATCACCCTTCCCTTCAGGGGAGGGGAGGGGGGAGGCTCCCATCTCTATCAACTCCTTCACACCCGCTTCCGGCGTGAATGCCAGCTTGTTATAGCCGTCGATGATGATCTCTTCGCCGGTCGTCACATTCACGCTCTTGCGCGGTGCAACGGCTTGCACGCGGAAAGTGCCCAGACCGTTTATCTTTACTTGTTTTTCCGTCTTTAGTGCCTCTACTAATTGTGTCTGAAGGGCACTCAGAAAAACACCGGCCTTCTTCTCGCTCACACCTGCGCGCGTAGCCAAGGCCTTACGTAACTCTGTCCAACTCAATTTCTCTGCCATAATCATAGATTTTTGAGTTCATCTTTTAGGTTGGCAACCGGTCTGAATACCAGTTGGTTCTTACTGGGCGCAATAGTCCGTTCACCTGTACGCGGATGAACGATCACACGTTCTTTGCGCTCTTTGATTTCCAGTGCACCCATGTTCTGCAACTGAATGGCTTTGCCGGCCATCAGATTCTCGCGAATGACGGCATTCATCGTCGTCATCAGATGCTCTGCTTCTTTCTTGCTCAATCCCGATTCATTCGAGATTGATCCGATAAATTCTTTCGTCAGCATGGTATGTTATGTCTATTATTTTTCTTTCAACTATCGTCTCTATTGGCGAGTATGTACTCCGGCAAAAACGTTCTTTTGCGGATGGGGAACGCAA
>JAFWAK010000124.1 GCA_017507715.1 Paludibacteraceae bacterium
GAAGCGACGAGGGGTTATATCGCTACCGTAAACGGATCGACTTGAGTCACTACACCGTTCTCACTAAAAATGAGCGGTTGATTGTCACGACGATGTTGCTCGACGATCTTACGATACGATTGTTTCAAGCCGACACTAAGCTTGGCCTCTAATTCACGTTCACTCATATTTTTGAGATTAATTGGTTCCACATTTCTTTTTCGTATACCTGTATATTCCCCGTTGATGATGCACGTTTGGCAACAAGAATAGCCTCTCCATGTGCGTTATTATATACCAATACGTTATCGCACACAGGCATATACAAGTTGATGAGGTTAAAAATACCTCTTTTGAAACGACGACGGATATCTTCTTCGGGGATGTTGTGCCCGCCGTTGCTGACACGTTGCGCCACACGTTGGATAGCTTGCTCTTCGTTCTCCAAAAAGAAGAAAATCAGGTGTACCTTATATCGTAATGCTTGCGCGCGACGAACAAGTTGTACGTACGAACGAGTTGCAAGGGTTGTCTCAATGGCGAAATCAACTTTTTGCGGCAGTAACTCATCAATGCGTTGAAGCATAATACGTCCCGCTTGAAAAGCCACTTTTTCCGGCGCAAACGGCGATAAACCACGCGCTATCTCATCGGCGTTTACAAAGTTTTGACAATGCAGCACATCGGGGAGCAAGTTAAACGAAGCAGTTGTTTTTCCCGCACCGTTTGGACCGGCTATAATATATAAATTCGGTGTCTGCATATTCATTACAAAACCTTTGCGCTCGCAAAGGTACAACTTTTTTTTGATATATGCAAATAAAAATGCAAAACGACCACAAATATCGATAAAAATGCACAAAGATTTGCATATATGCAAAATTTTTATTACTTTCGGCACGCCCCTTCTCCTTCGGGGTGGGTTCCCTCCGAATTTACGTTCGCACTTTAGTGCAAACAACAATCTTTTTAGCAAACAAAATCACACTTAAGCAAGCTTAGACTACATTTTTTTGCTAAAAATCTTGCATATTTGAATAATTTGTAGTAAATTTGCAGCGCAAAATGTGTATCACCATGAAGAAGTATCTATTTAGTTTAGCAGTTATCCTTTGTTTAGTGGGTTGTCAGCGCGCGGAGTACGCGGCAGACAAACTGGCTGCATCCAATCCGATCATGCCTATCCGCATGATGAGTGACACAACACATATCGTGCTGACCGATTACCTACCCTCCTTGTACGGCGACACGAGCCTATGGAAAGGTCTGCAATGGACGGCAGGAGATGCCATCGAGTGTCTGAACCTCGTGGGTACGCCACAAGTAGTGCGCGAGATGGATATCGTCAATCGCGACCGGTCCATTCACGCGTTCACGCTGTCGGACAAAAGCGGCAGTCTGGCTATTCCTATCCTGCCGAACAAGCCCGTTCGTCAAGCCTTGGTATCGTTAGGTTACGAAAACGGTTTGCTGCAAGTAGGTTTTGTAGGCGAAGTGACCAACCCGAGTTTTGAGGCGTATTTCCAGAACTACCTGATAGATCATGACTTATGGAGCACCAACGAGGACGGCACATGGACCTTGGATCTCAAGGGGTTACCGGTTAGCGGTGAGGGGTTACAGGGACGTACGTTCATCCGTATCTATGCCGAGGACGACAGCTATCTCTATAACGACCTGCTGCTGCCGATGCAGGACGGCGAGATCATCACCGACGCGGCGATGCTGAACCGTCATGACCAACAGGCACAAGTGCTCTACTCGCTGATGATTGACCGTTTTTTCAACGGCAATACCGCCAACGACTGGAAGATGAACAGTCCGGAAGTGCTGGACATCGTCGATTATCAGGGCGGCGACATCTCAGGTATCACCGCAAAGATATGCGACGGCTATTTCGACAAGTTAGGCGTGAATACGCTGTGGATCAGTCCTATCACGCAAAACCCGTGGGATGCGTGGGGTTGCTATCCGTTCAAGAACGGCAATAAATACGACAGCACGAAGGAATACACGAAGTTCAGCGGCTATCACGGTTACTGGCCCATCTTTGCGACCGTTCTGGACGAGCGTTTCAGTACGCCGGACGAGTTCCGCACCTTACTAGATAGCGCACACGCGCACGGAATAAACGTGGTGCTGGACTACGTAGCCAATCATATGCATATCAACTCGCCGACGCTGCAAGAGCATCCGGACTGGCATACGGACTCTCTGTTGCCGGACGGACGCCGTAACTTCGAGTTATGGGACGAAGCGCGTCTGACGACCTGGTTCGACAAACATATCCCGACGCTGGACTTGGAGCGCGAAGAGGTATGCGAGCAGATGACAGATAGCGCGTTGTACTGGTTGGCGAACTATGAGTTGGACGGTTTCCGTCACGACGCATGCAAACATATTCCGGAAGGCTACTGGCGTATGTTAGGCCAGAAGATAGCGACCCGCTGGCCGGGACGTCCGATATGGATGATCGGCGAGACATACGGCAGTCCCGAACTCATCGGCAGCTATGTCAAGACCGGAATGCTCAATGCGCAATTCGACTTCAACGTCTATTTCACGGCACGCGAGGCATTATGCGGCATAAAGGGTCTGGACGAAGTGCTGGATAACGAGCTGACCTCTCTCCGCACCTATGGTGCGCACCATACGATGGGAAACATCAGCGGTAACCACGACCAGATACGTTTCGCGTCGATTGCCGGCGGTGCCATCGACATCTACAGCCAAGGTAAAGAGGAAGGCTGGACACAAGAGATCGGCATCGGCGACGCAGAGAAAGCATACAAGCGGGCGTTGCTGCTCGAGGTGCTGAATATGACGCTTCCCGGCGTGCCATGTATCTATCAGGGCGACGAGTACGCCGAAGTGGGAGGTAACGACCCGGACAACCGCCATATGATGAAATTCGAGACGCTGGACGCAGCACAACGCGAGATGCGCAATACCATGGCCGAACTGATACACATGCGTCGTAACTCGATGCCGCTGCTCTACGGCGACCTGATCGTGCAGAAGAGCACGCCGGACGAGATCATCTACGAGCGCGTCTATTTAGGCCAACACGTGGTGGTTGCCATCAACCGCAATACCTTAGATTACGAAATCATCAAATAATTTTACTCACATGAGAAAGACAATCTTTTTGGCGCTGGCTGTCCTTGCCTTGGTCAGCTGCGCAGAGCAAACTCCATTACGTCACCCTAAATGGGCTTACGACGCAACCATCTATGAACTGAACACCCGTCAGGCTACGCCTGAAGGTACATTCCAAGCAGCCGAGGCATTGCTGCCGACACTCCGTCAGAACGGTATCGACATCATCTGGGTGATGCCGTGTCAGCCGATTGGCGTGCTCACGCGCAAAGGAACGCTGGGCAGTTACTACTCCATCATCGACTATTGCCAGATCAACCCCGAGTTCGGCACACGTGCCGACTTCGAGCATTTCCTGGCAGAAGCGCATAAGATGGGCTTTAAGGTGATCCTCGACTGGGTGGCTAACCATACGGCGCCGGATAGCGAATGGACCAAAAACGACGGCTGGCATTACCGCGACAGCTTAGGTAACCTGATGGTGCAATACGACTGGACCGACATCTCCAAACTCAACTACGAGAACGCCGACATGCGCGCCGAGATGAAGAAAGCCATGCACTGGTGGATGGACAGCATCGGTATCGACGGTTTCCGCTGCGACGTAGCAGGTGAAGTGCCGACCGACTTCTGGAACGACGCGATGGGTGAGTTGCGTATTGCACATCCCGACATGTTCACGCTGGCAGAAGATGAGGACGAGGCTCAGGATTTGACGGAAACCGCGTTCGACATGTACTACGGCTGGACGCTACATCATATCATGAATCAGGTGGCACAAGGCAAACAAGGCGTGGAAGACCTGTGGAAATACTTCGCCAAGGCTGACAGCACCATCCGTCCAGAGGCTATCCGTATGAACTTCATCACCAATCACGATGAGAACAGTTGGAACGGTACGGAGTTCGAGCGCATGGGTGACGCCGTTAATCTGTTTGCGGCCTTCACGTACATTGTACCGGGTATGCCGTTGATTTACTGCGGTCAGTTGAGCGGTAATCATCACCGTCTGGAGTTCTTTGAGAAAGACCTCATTGACACCGACGAGAATTATGCGGAAGCAGAATTATACAAGAAACTGAACGACTTGCGCGAGCGTAACAAAGCGCTGTTCAGTCCGGAAGTAGGCGCTCCGATGGTTCGCATCGCAACCGACAATGAAGCCATCTTCGCTTGTGCGCGTCAGAAAGAGGGCAAATGGCATACCAATACCGTGCTGGCCGTCATGAACATGAGCGACAAAGAGCAGGAAGTGACGCTGGATCTGGCGGGTTATGAAGGCAAATACAAATGCCTCTGCGGCAAGAAACATGCGCTTGAAGCAGCACAGACCTTCACGCTCAAACCATGGCAGTTTAAGATATTCGAGAGATAATCAATCCGTATCTATGAAAAATCCCGCTCAATGTGGCGGGATTTTTATTGTAAGAAACGCTTGCGCAGCAGATGAATATCATCAGGCGCGAGGAAAAGCTGTTCCTGCAAATAACTCATCATTCCTCCGAACTCGCGGTCAATGAGATCCAGCGTGCGGATGAAATTAGGCGTAGAGACACCCATGAAAGCCAAGATTACCTCTTTCTCCGCGTCTCCTCCTCCGCGTTCGTCTATCTGCGCATTGAGGTGCGCCACCAGACTACGATACGCCTCGTTACTCAAGTCAAAATCCTCAATAATCGCCTCTCTATCCACTCCTAAAGCAAAGAGCAAGAAGGCAGCACCCCATCCTGTCCGGTCTTTTCCCTGGAAACAATGCCATAGCACTCCTCCATCTTCGGGAGCGTCGATTATCAGGCGCAGAAAGGCAGCATACTGTAATTGCGAATACTCACTTCGAATAAGCGAAGGATACATATTCGCAGCTATCTTCTGCACCTCCGGATAAAAGGAATAGTTGACGATATGCGCCTCCAGGTCGAGGAACGCCTCTTGCGGGATGGGTTGTTCGGTCAGACGCTCCGCACTCAGGTCAATCGTCGGCAAGAGGTGATGCGTTGCATCTTCCACCTCCTGGTCCGGCAAGGCTTCCGCCTCTCCTATCGAACGGAAGTCAAAGATTTTCGCCAGGTTATACTCCGAATGCAGGCGTTGCAGATCCGTCTGGGATGCATCATGCAGATGCGCAGTACGCAAGAGCCTGTGCGGCTTAATAGCACGTCCTCCTGCTCCGACGAGACCACCCAAATCCCGGGCATTCACAATATTATCAAATAGAACCTTCAATGTATATGCATTTAATGTGTAAAGACCTCGTCAATCAGGCGAACGAACTCCTGATAGGCAAAGGTATCTTTCAATTCACTGAGCGAAGCAGCCAGTCCGCGGTAATGCCATTCGTGCGAGGCTTTGTCCTTGGCATGGAAGATGGACCATAACGCATCGCCCTTCACCTGATAATCACGCCAGATGGCGCGCATATTACTCAGCTTATCGCCCATGGCCACTATCTTCGCGTCATGCGAGGCCGCAGCCAGCCGGTCAATAGCCGCTTGCTTACGGTCATGCCAACTGTCCTCCTCCGAGACACCTTCGGTGAACTGGTCACTCTCTGCGTGAACCAGTTCGGCTATACGGTCACCGAACTCCCGACGGATATCATCAACCGTCACCTCCGTATCTTCGATCGTGTCATGGAGAGCAGCAGCAGCGAGCAGTTCTTGATCGGACGTGATCGTAGCCACGATCTCCACCGCCTCCATCGGATGCACAATATAGGGAAAACCTTTGCCGCGTCGTTCGGTGTCATGATGCGCCTGTACGGCAAAGAGGATGGCCCGGTCGAGCAGGTCTGTATCCAGAAACTTATTTGCCATTATGCTAAGATTGTCTCGTTTAAAACAGCTCTGAACTCAGGCATCGGGCAATGCGTACAACTCTCTATAAGCAGTGTCTTCAGTCCGGCATAGACCCGTACGGTCTTCTCTATCTCTGCCAGGTCGGCATTCGGTCCGCAGCCTTCAATAGGACAATCGGGCGAATGGAAATATTCGTCGGCAAAGGCATCCCAGAAACGTGCAGCGGTGGCATTCGACATATGGTATTGCTCCATCGTCCAGCTCTCGTCATTGAGTTTGCAGCACAGATATACCATGCCCAGATCGAACATCGGATAGCCGTAACAGAAATCGCCTAAGTCGATGAAATATTTCGTACGAACTCCGTCTTTCTCCACGAAGATACCGTTGCTGAACTGCAGATCGCCATGGATAGCCGTGTCGGCCTCCGGTGCAGCGGCAATGAAGGCACGGAGTTTGGCTTTCTCCTCGTCCGTAAAGAACGGGTTCTCTTTGAGCCAGTTATATTGACGGTCTTTCACATTCTCGAACTGAGTAGTATCGACATGTATATTATGCAGTTGAAGACACATTTGCGCAAACTCACGTGCGTACTCTTCGGTGTGCTCGGGGTCGTCGCCGCAGGCACGAGAGTATGATTTCTTACCTTCGATACGACGGAAACGGATACCTAAGCGCTCTCCGTCTGTGACGAGGTCACCGGGTTCAGGACTCGGGATACCGAGTTCATACACTTTTTTCGCCATCTCTAATTCTGTACGAGCGGATTCGAAATTGCGCAGGTACAGTTTCATCATGATGTTCGGGTCGTCCTTATGGTTATAACTGGCGCCATTGGCTCCTTCGCCGGTACGGATGTAATCGTTGAGGTCTATTAATTTCGGTGTCATAAGATTTAAGAATTTTGCATGAAAGATAAGTTCAATGCCTGCTGATAGGTCATCTCGGCGAGGGCGGTATTCTGGCTGTTACGGCCGTTGAGCACATCGAAGAGGCGCTCCAGACCAATCTTTCCGCCGCCGGTAGAGAGGATGCAGACAATACAGATATTCTGCAGTCCGATCGCCGAAGAGACGATATCCAGATCGGTATTACCCAGCTGATGGCGCGCAAGACGGTATGCATCCTCTTCGTAACGGTGAATCAAACGATCCACATCGCCCAATGTAGTACATTTGAGCGCCTTGAGTACCCGCAGGAAACGGATGAGCGGTGCTTCTTGTATCTCCGCCTGATTGATAGCGGCAATACGCTTGTTGAGCCTGTCAAGAGGACCTATCTGCAAGTAACTGCGGAAAGTATCGCCATCCAGCATCACATCGTCCAACTTGCCGTTCTGGACCAGTGTCTGCACACGCCTACGGTAGTCTGTGATCTCCAGACGAATACGGCTGAACTCATCATCCGCCATCTCCAGCAGACCTGCCAGACGGTTCATACGGCGCATATACTCACGCGGGATTTCCACACCGGTCTTGTATCCGGTATCATGGTTAATAGCCGCCCATGCATGCTGCAGCGTCGTACGCAACTGGAGTTCAAAACGCATGTCATAGCCCGGAAGACGGCAGATATAATGCAGCGAGTTATAGCCAAAACTGTCGAGTTGGTGCAAGCGACGCTTATCCACGGAGTTCTGCCAGTCTATCTCGAAGAGTGACTCAGCCATGGAGGCAATGCGGTCCACATCATCCGTATAAAAAGTGACGACACGCGCTCCTACGATATCCGTAATATCGGATAACGAAGCATACTTGGCACCCTTGAGCGCCAATTTGCCGATGAGGGACTCTTCGGTCTTAACACGCGCCTCAACCGCCGTAACAATCAGACCATTCCGCTCCAATGCTTCTCGCAGAGTTGCCGTCACCTGCTCCTTCATACGCTCCAAGGCAGGAAGGGCCTCGCGATACTCCTCCAGAATGAGTTGGCAATGGAAATCCAGCGCTTCCATTATTGTATCTCAAATAAGCTGATGAAACCCGTCATCATGAATACTTGCCGGATATCGGCGTTGATATTTCTCACGATGACTTTCGAACCGTGCGAAGCGGCCTCCTTACGAACAGAAAGGAAGATACGCAGACCGGAGGAAGAGATATACTCTAATTGGCTGCAATCGAGAATGATTTCGCGATTGGAGGCCTCCATAAGCGGTTTGACGGCTTCTGCGGCCGGAACTGCCGCTGCTGTGTCGAGACGTCCAATGAATTGGGCAATAATTTGATTGCCTGCTTCAGTAATTGTTGTTGTCATATGATTGATATTTACTGCTTTCTTTATACTCGCTTGACTAAAGTCAAGATATTCTTGTCATCGCTGCGTTCATAGCGAATCTCATCCATCAGCTGGCGTACCAGATGGATACCTAGGCCTCCTATCGCGCGCTCTTCCGCTGAAAGCGTGATATCCGCGTCAGGCGTCTGCGTCGGGTCAAAAGCCACACCACTATCCGAGATGGTGAAGACAAGCGTCTTTCCTTCCGGCGTCTCCGTCTCCACATACTCGACATATACCTTGCCGTCATTGCGACCCGGGTATGCATACAGCATCACATTGCTCACCGCCTCCTCCAATGCGAGGTTAATCGGCATATTAAGTTCCATCGGTATACTGAGTCCTTCCACCCACTCGGCCAAGGTCGGGATTTGCTGAATGTCGTTGCGCATGAGGATGGCATCGGTCTGATAACGAATGACGAGCATGGTCAAGTCGTCACTCTGCTGCGCTGCGCCTACGAAGGAAGCCACCTCAGCCTCCATCATATCTGTGATATGTCTCGGCCGCTCACCACGCTGTTGGTCGAGAATCTGCAGCATACGCTGCTCACCGAACTGCTCATGACGGGTATTCTCCGCCTCAGTCAGACCATCCGTATAGAGGAAGAGCAGGTCATTATGATGGATAGTGGTCGTTTGCGGTTGGAATTCAAAACCGGATGCCACACCAATCGGCAGGTTCGGCAGCACAGGCAGCATCTCACCGTTCAAAACCGGTGCGTTATGACCGGCATTACAATAGTGCAACTCGCCGGATTCGATATCCAGTACACCCAGAAAAAGAGTGACGAACATGTTCTGCTCGTTAGAATCCGAGAGGGCATCATTCATCTGACGCATGATAACATGCGCTTGTTCTTCATGAGAGGTAATACTACGGAATAACGACCGCACGGTGGCCATCACCAGCGAAGCCGGCACGCCCTTGCCGCTCACGTCGCCTACACAGAAGAAGAGTTTGTCATGACGCACATAGAAATCGTACAGGTCACCGCCAATCTCCTTCGCCGGACGAACCATACCGTATATATTCAGGTCCAGACGGTCAGCAAAAGGCGGGAAGACCTTCGGCAGCATGGCTTGCTGGATCGTCTGCGCGATCTCCAACTCACCCAGCATACGCTGCTTTTGGTTGTTGACGATCTCCAAACGCTTCATATCACGGCCTGAGTGCCAAAGAATGAAGATTAACAATCCGAGACCAAGAATCATAAGAATACCTATCAGCATTCCGATACGATTGAGCTCAGCATAGATTACATCCTCCGGAATGATAATGGATATATACCATCCAGTAGCATCGATTTCCTCATCATAGATTTGATATTTGCGTCCCGGAATCGTGTCCGGTTTCGGCACAATCTCCACTCCTTTATTAGAAATAATGGAATAGTGGCTCTTGGGATAGATCTGCAGATATTCGGAAACCTGCTGCAAATAATCGAGCGCCAAATCCACACACGCTACAGCCACTACATTTCCATCTTTATCACGTATAGGAAGGGAACAACTGACGACATACGCCTGCGAACCGGAGTCATCCAGATAGGGTTCACACCACCAACAACTATCATGCACTAAACCGTTCTGGAACCATTCCATCTGCGTGTAGTCGTGTGCGGCACTGCCAATCTGGCGGGTATAGATGCTATCCTCGGAAATGCGGCTACTGCACACCTCGAAGTAACGTCCTTTCTGCGGAAAATAATCCGGCACGAAGGCGATAGCAATGCTGCTCGTGCGCTCAATAGCGCCTACTACGGAACGGGTGCATGCATAGATATAATCGGGATTATCGACGTGCCTCTGCGCTAACATGACCAGCGTTTGGGCAGCAGCCTCCATCTCGATCGTATGTTTCTCTATTTCCAACTCCGCCTTGCGCAATTCCGTCCTTGCGCGAGATTCAGCCTCTTGCCTGATGGTTGCTCGACTGGTGAAATACTGGACACAAGAAATAGCCTCCAATAAGACGGCAGCGACGATAATAATCCAGAAATTTGATTTTGTTTTCTGCTGCATATAGTGCAAATTAACCTATTTTGGGTGCAAATTTACTACAAAAAATGCAAATATGCAAAAAAATGAATGGAAAAACGCATTTTTTTTTAAAAATATTTGGTCATATCAAAAAAAAGCAGTACTTTTGCACCCGCTTCGGAAAAGAAAGCAATTTTTACCTCGGTGCTATCGTCTAGTGGCCTAGGACAACGGCCTCTCACGCCGTAAACCCCGGTTCGAGTCCGGGTAGCACTACCTAAAGAACGCAAAACGCGTTCTTTTTTATTTTTTTTCTAAAAAAAATTTGCATATGTGAAATTTTTGTTGTAATTTTGTGCCCGATTTTGTAAATATCCCCAAAAAGGTACTACTATATACATCATGAACATTCGTTCGCATCTCCATCTCTTATTTGCCTTAGCGCTTTTGACGCTACCGGTTCTTGCTATGGCTCAGCCCGGTAAGCAGCGCATCGTTTGGACTAAGAAGCCCAGTTCGCAAACCGGTCTGTATACCGCTAAGAACTATTTTGTATCGCACGGCGTGACGATAGGTGCGAGCGCTATGTACTATTTTGGAGATGTAGATAACGAGGGTGTAGCCTTTACGGGAGGTTTCAACAAAGATAACGTGAGTTACGGTGGCGGTTTAGCATTTAGCTACAATCTGCCGGCCGGCAACCATTGTAATATGCGCTTCGGCCTCATGGGCGGAACATTGAACGGAAACAACAAGGTGAAGTTCGACAATCTGGACCAACCTCGTGATGACTACCGTAAGTTCAGTTCTATCCTTATCCAGCCGTCTGTTGGCGTTCAGTACTATCCGTTCAGTCAAGCAGGATTTTATCTGTACGGCGGTTTAGCTATTTCGGCCAGCATCATTACGAATTTCGAATTCTACTATTACCAGCATAAAGTACGTCAGCCTGAACCGTTGACCGGCAAGACCTTCGGTATCCTGCCGATGGTTCAGTTAGGTCTGGGTTACAGTTGGCGTCTGGCTGAGTCGTGGATTATGAGTGCAGAGATCATGGTGCAAGAGGGTTTGATTGATACCCATTACATGAACCTGGACGCATTCCCGCTAGCTCCGTCACAGAATAGCGAAGGTATAGCGTTGGGTAACAGTTTCGGTAAATGGACCGACCGATACGGCAAAGAGCATATCCACTGGAACGACGGTTGGTTCCAGGTGGGCATCTCCGTTACCTACCAGTGGCATAACTGCGAGCAATGCCGCATTCTTAATAACTATTCGAATATCAAGCCGAGCCGCCGCAGTAGAAGAAAATAACTACTTTTTCGGGCCGACAGGACGGGTTTGAACGATTCCCGTTTCCGTATATTCAATCAGGTTTTCTAAAATAGTCTCGAAGCGCCATTCTATGGCGTTTCGCCATGTTTTATCACTAATGAATGCAGAAAGTACGCGTCCGAATGTAATACTAAATTCATAATGAACGCGCGTACGCGTAGGTGTGATAGGCTCCATGCGGAAAATCACATTCCCTTCCTCAAGAATAGAGCCCGTATAGGTTGCCGTCATATGTGCATTCAGCGGATATTGGGCGTTGGCGGGACGGGTAAGCGTGTATTTGGTGCCCAGATGCTGGTCTTTCCACCAACGCACACCAAGCACGTAGATATCAATTGCTACATCTCCGGTCTTGGTCTTCGGGTCGTACTTACGATCCTTATAATCCAATTGGATAGCATCCTTACTCTCTTTGGTCTTGCCTTTGCTTTCCACCACCTCAGGTTCTCCCAGATTAACATATGCCCATGAGAAGAGCGAATCCGGACAGGCCTGGAACTGATAGCAGAACTTATTGATGACCGGCAGCAGTTGCGCGATAGAAGCCTCACAGACTGTATCGATCACTACGGCACGCGTCTGCGGACGGCAATAAGCCGCCACAGTCAGCGAAAGGAACAAACACAATGAAACTATCTTTCTCATACTTCGAAATCCAAGCAGGTTCGTAACTCCGTATTAGGGCGTACTACGCCATTTGCTACCACCACATGGGCCGGGTGCACCGCATATCCCTTAAGCGACTCAAACGAATCCAGCGTAGAGTCAAGCATAATATCGGCATTGCTGGTCTCCAAACGACCGTCAATCTGCACATGGATATCCAGTAAACCGGGCACCTGACCTTTGAGACTCTCCAGCCCTTGTTTGATAGCCAATGCTTTCTCGCGTTTCTCCGCGTCGCTCAACTCCGAGCGCAGTTTCCATAAAATAATGTGTTTGACCATATGTATTTCGAATTATTCAATTAACGCTTTGAAGCAACGTATATAGTTGCTATCCCGAATGTGACGGGTTCAAAATGCTCGTCCACAAAACCTGCATCGTGCAGGCGTTGAGCGAACGCTTCTCCCCAACAGAACGACTTGACACTCTTATTGAGGTAGGTATATGCCGTCTTATCGCGACTGACAAGACGCCCGATAGTAGGCAGTACATGAGTAAAATAGAAGTCGTACAACACGCGGATATACCGACGGGTAGGATAACTGAACTCCAGTATCGTCACTTGTCCTCCGGGTTTGAGCACACGGTACATCTCGCGCAAGCCCTCGTCCAGATTACTGAAATTGCGACAACCGAAAGCACAGGTCACTGCATCGAAAGACGCATCCTCAAACGGCATCTGCTGGGCATTACCGTGGATGAAGTTCACCTCTTGCAACTTAAGCCGTTCTACTTTTCGCTCCCCTATTTCCATCATCTGGTCGGAAAGGTCAATACCGGTGACGTACTCGGCTTTGCCACGACGAAGCATTTCGATAGTCAAGTCAGCTGTTCCTATCGCGACATCCAGCACATGACGGACAGGCATCATCTTGGCAACAGTCATTCGCCTCCAACGACGGTCTATATTCAATGACAGACCGTGATTTAATCCGTCATAGGTCGGTGCAATCCGATCAAACAACTGCCCTATGTGCTGCTTTTCTTCCATAACCGACTGCAAAAGTACAAAATTATTTTGACATATGCAAAAAAAGTTATATCTTTGCACTCGATTTATGAAGATTTCGTTTACGACATTAGGTTGCAAGCTCAATTTCGCGGAGAGTAGTGCGTTAGGAAAAGCGCTACTGGAACGTGGGCATACGCGGGCTGCAAAAGGTGAGCAGGCTGACATCTGCGTCATCAACACCTGCTCCGTTACCGATGCCGCTGACCATAAAGACCGGCAGATGATTCATCGCATCCGCCGCAATAACCCGAATGCCATTCTCATCGTCACAGGTTGCTACGCGCAGTTAAAGCCCGATGAAATCGCACATATAGAAGGGGTCGATTATGTCTTGGGACAAGACGAGAAGTTCCGTTTGCCGGAGTTCATCCGTAGTTTGGAGACAAGCGTGGAACGTCAGAAGACGAGAGTTTTCACCTCCCCCATTCGTGAAGTGGACAATTTCTACGGGGCATACAGCAAGGACGACCGTACGCGGTGCTTTATCAAGGTACAAGACGGATGTAACTATTTCTGCAGCTATTGCACCATTCCTTTGGCACGCGGCAAGAGTCGCAACCCCTCTATCAAAGCCGTTGTGGCACAAGCACAAGAAGCACTGCAAGGCGGAGCGAAAGAACTCATCCTATCCGGCGTCAACATCGGTGATTTCGGGCGTAGTACCGGCGAGACATTCATCGAGTTGCTTCGCGCTTTAGACGCTATTGAAGGCGATTTCCGCATCCGCATCTCCAGTTGCGAGCCGAACTTATTATCGGATGAGATCATTGATCTTGTAGCCAACAGCCGTCATTTCGCACCGCATTTTCATATCCCGTTACAAAGCGGCAGTAATACCGTCCTGAAAATCATGGGGCGCCGCTACACCCGTGAGTTATTCGCTGAACGCGTAGCGCATATCAAGCGCGTCATGCCGCATGCTTTCATCGGCGTGGATTGTATGGTAGGGGTACGCGGAGAGACAGCCGAGTGCTGGACAGATTATATCGATTTCATCGAGTCTTTACCGGTTTCCCAGTTACATGTATTCACCTACTCCGAACGCGCTAACACACGGATGTTAGAGATGGAGTTAGAGGTGGTGCCGCAAAAAGAACGTGAACGTCGCAGCAAGCAGTTGCATGAGATCAGTGCTCGCAAGACCGAAGCATTCTATCGCGCACATCAAGGGTACGAAGCTATCGTACTATGGGAGAGTAATAAGAAAGACGGGCTTATGTACGGATATACAGAGAACTACATTAAAGTGAGTTGTCCGTATGACCGCGCTAAAGTGAACAAGTTTGAGCGCATAACCGTGCAGCATCCGGATTCGGCAGACATTCCAGACGATACACAGGACTGATTTCCAGCAGTTTAGCAATAGAGGTATAAAGCCTATCCATCATCTGAGGCAACACTTTCAGACCACTGACGGACGCCAAGATATAAGGATAGGCTTGCGTCATCTTCAGCCGCGTGATCTGATTGATCGGAGCCTGCGCTAATTGCACCAAAGCCTGCACCGGCGCACTGGCATTCTTATAACACGGCGTCTTGCCGCTCCAAGGCGAGCCATACACACGCACGGTTTCATCGGGCAAAATACGCACTATCGGGTTGTCGTCATTAAGCAACTCGGCATCCGGGAAAGCGGCTTTCCATTGCTGCGAGTGTGTACTCTTGCCTGTACCTGAATGGCCCAGGAACATATACGCCTTTCCATTCCATACTATCACGGACGAATGAAAGAGTAGTGTCTGTTTGTCCGCTGTAGCAAAAGCATATACGAGCATGGCGGTATTATCCATGGCAAAGCGGGCTGTTTGAGGCTGCAGATAGAGATCCACCTGCTTCCAATCGGCACTGCATCGCATGGCACACACCACTTCGCTATCCCTATACATGGACACGCGGAATAACCATTCGTCGGCCTGCTGATACATTTCTATACGCGGCATATCTTCATCCGAGCGGTCCGTAAAAACATGCGTCCACGCGTCGCCGGAAGGCATTTCATGCTCATGTACAAAGATAGTAAACAAACAAGTTGCCTCGTTTTCATCGGATATAAACGGCGCATAGTTCGGCAATAAGTCGAAATACGCTTCCGGTGCCTCGATGGCGATGATTTGCTCTGCTATTCGGTAATAATGCTTCATGCTAAAACTCTTTGGGTTGGCGTCCGCACAGACGGTAGAACGCACAGAACTTAGGGCATTTTCCTTCCTCGCATTGCGGGAATTCGGTAGTGGTCATCACCTCTTTTACTTTCGCTTTCAGCGCCTCGTAAAAGGTCTCGCTGAGTGCTTTGTAGTCATGTACAGGCTCATTCTCCACATCGACTGTAGTGGTGATATCCGTCAGTTTGCGGCGGCAGAAATAGAGGTTTGGTTCGATAGGCAGACCCGTCTTGTCATGCGTCATAACGGCATGGCTGTAAATGAGGGTCTGACGCACATAATCCTTATCGGGACTGGTCATGATCTCATCCCATGTAGCCGACATCTTCTCTGCATGCGTCTTATCGCCGTAATTGCCGGATTTATAATCCACGATACGCAGTTTCTCATTTCCCGATGCGCCGTATATATCCAGACGGTCAATAGTGCCGCCCGTCTGTATTTCACCCACTCCGTCAATGGTCACCGGGAAGCGGCGGTCCTGCTCCAACAGATAAACCTGCAAGCCCACTTTGGCATCCTCACTGTCACGCTCGAGGATATTACGTACATAGCCTTTGATAATAATGTTTTCACTCGTATGTTCTTCCGGCCGGTATACTTTCTTCTCCCGTTCCTCCATCATCCGGTACGCCGCCATGAGAGCCTCTTGCAGTTTATCTTCATTCGTACGGATTGCTTCGATTTCATCGGGCAAAACACGCACCGGATGTTCATTATCACAATGCAGATAATGTGTATATAGATATTCCATCGCATGATGGACAAACGAGCCTAAGGTATTCGATGCGAATTGCGTCTCTTCTTCTTCCGGTTCATGCAACCCTTCCACATACTGCAGATAGAAAGCGCGCGGGCATGTGATATACGCATTGAGAGCGCTGGGTGACAGGCGATGATGATGCGTGGACAGATACGAACCTTTGGCTTGGAAGGACGAATCGTCATAAGGCATAACAAAGGCCTGCTCCTGTAATTCTGTGCGCATCACCTCAAACTCATCCGAATAGAGAATCTGCATGATAAAACGCGACATTCCCCGGCTGCCTCCTATCGTATCCGGTTGACCGTAAAGCAGCGTAGTATGCCCTGAACGGCTGAGCAGACGGAAGAAATTATAGGCATAAACCGTTGCCCGCTCATCAGAGGTCTGCATGTGATAGGCTTTGCGCAGGTAGAACGGGATAAAACTGCTATCGGCTTGGCGTTGTGGCAGGATACCTTCATCTACATTGAGCAACAATAATCTGTCAAAGTCCAACAGACGCGTCTCCAGCACACCCATCACTTGAATATCGGTTACCGGTTCACCATGGAAAGGCATGGTCACGCTCTCCATCGTACGCCGCATCAGCATGCGCAATAGTTTCAACGTAATCGGCACATCACCCAGGCCGTCCGTCAGTAAGCGTCGCATCTGGTTAGCTACCTTATTCACTTGATATTCCGACTCCAGAACCAAAAGTTCCTGCCATGGCATAGCCTCCGAACGACCATTCGGTTCTGAATCGTTGGAATCATCCGATTTTATCGGGAAAATATCCGCCAGCAATTGATCGATAAATTCGGGTGAAAGAACTTGCTCCACATCCCCTCTTTGCCGGTCGAACAACCATGCCATCACTTGTGCATAAATCGCCGTATTCCGCAGTGGGAAGCCTTTGGTGATATTAATCGGTTCTGGTTCTGTTTGCCCTTCTAAAGTGATAGCAGGCAGCGTATAGATAACCGGTTCCAACATCGTCTCGTCACATATCACGACACCCACTTTCTGTCCTTTGGCCGTATAGTTTTCCTGTAACCAGCGATGCACATACTGGGCTTGTGCCTCTTTGGACACGCAACTGACAACGGTAACCGGCAATTTATGCTGCAGGACGGATGATTGGCAGTTGTTACCTAAGATGCCCGCATTAAGTTGCGCAAATGAGAAGGCTTTGGTATTGGTCTTGAAGTCCCGCACAAAATCCCAATAGAACTGTGCCTGACCATTATCACGAAGCCTTAGCATCAGGTCACGCTCCACCGGCAATAGGTAGTTAAAGCCCACAAAGACATACGTCCGGCCGGCTATCTTCGATTGTATCTGTTCGTCTTCCCAATGCGTTATGACGGCTCGTTGCCGCATGCCCGGATAACCTTTTTGCTCGGCCTCCAACTCGGCATGTAATGACTGATACAACTCATAGAGTTGCTGCCATAATACTTTGTATTGTGCACGGACAGAATTCTCCGCCTCCGTCACCGTAGCGCCCTCTCCTCTAAACAAAGAACGCAGCCGTTCCTCGACATCCTCATCCAATTTCCATTGTTCCAATTCATGGGCTGCGATGGTGTTGTCAAAGAAATTCGGCACCTTCTCTGCCGGCAAAGAAGCATCCACATTCGTGAAATCCGCCAACATCTGCCTTCCCCAGTTATAGAACTGGTCGAGCGACATCGAATTGCCTTCCGTTAGCTGTCTGTAATGCTTATACAAACGCACGACTGTGAATAACTCATCTTCGGCGTAGAGCGGGCTGAGATAGTCTTGCAGTTGGGTGAGGGTCTGTACCTGCGGAGCCCATACCGCCTGTGCTTGCTGTGCTTGTTGTAATCGCAACAACTCATCTTTGAGAACTATCCCTGCACGGTGAGACGGCAGTACGAAGGTCGTACGGCTTAACTGCTGCCAATCCATTGAATTGATAATGGACCTCGCTGTCTGTTGGATAAAACTGTTAATCATGCACTTCTATGAGTTGTTTTCCTTGCGGCTTTTTCGCGAACCACAAGAAACCTCGTACAGGGCCGTAGCCTATACGTCGGAGCGCTTTCATGTAATCTCGCACTTGGTCCAGATATTTCTCTTCCCATTGGCCGAATTTATAATCCAGCACAATTGCTTCTTTCGTCTGTGGATTGATCATCACACGGTCCGGCCGCACCTCTCTGCGGTCAATATAAATCGCTTCTTCCAGGCGTAGTTCCCAAGGAGCAGTAAACCAGTCTCGCATCTGAGGACTTCCTTTCCACGCCGATGAGATCAATTCTCGCAACTCGTCTCGTTTCTCACGCGATGCAATTAATCCTTGTGTTTCGAAATCGTCCAATACGGCCTCTAACTCATCCGCTTTGCGGATGTGAGCAAATATCTCATGGCATAGTGTGCCTTCTTCCATCCGCGCTGTGCGCCGATAGGCTTCATCACCATACTCCGTATATAAAGATCCTTCCTGTGACTGCACGAACCGCACCTGATCGCTATTTGCCCATAGCTCTGCCTGTAGCGAAGCGTCCTGTAGCGAAGCGTCCTCTCTCCTCTTAACAACGGGCTCGCCGACTTCATAGGTCTCTCCGTAACAATCCATAAGGTAACTGCCTACGTGGTTACATGCACCGCGTTTACCTTCCTTATTCACCGCATATCTGGTCAAAACAAAGAGGTTGTCCTCCGCGCGGGTCAATGCCACATAGAGCATATTAAGATTATCGACACGCAGATTAATCTGCTCGTCCGAATATGCTTGCAGATAGTCCGAATCCGCCATCTCCGTACCGTACTGAACAGGTACGAAATCACCGGTCTCATCGACATTTTTTGCCACCTCGCACCATACCTTCGGTTTATGCCGTCCTTCTTCTTTCTCCCAATGTACGAAAGGTACGAATAGTGTTTGTGCCTGAAGGCCCTTGCTGGCATGAACAGTCATAATCTGTATGGCATGCTCGGAAGCCAAAGGAATAGGCTTATCCTGCATTGTCTCATCCCAATAGGCCAGGAACTGCTTCACATCACTTCCATACGCACTCACGTATTCGCGCGTGCGGTCTAATAAGGAGTTGACATACGCCGTTTCGGTTCCTGTATAATGCCCGGATTCATCCGTCAGCAACACGCGCAAAAGTTCGCAAACGGCCTCGTAGAGAGGTGTCTTGTCGTCAATAGCCTTGTCGATCTGCTCGATGACATCGGGCTTTCCTGTATGTATCTCCACGTACTCACGAGCCACCTCATCTCCGAGCAGTCTATATTTCATTGCCGAAATAAGCAGCTGTACATCCGTAGAGGCTTTCAGCAGAAAACTATCCGATGATACGATACTCGTCTGCGTCAGACAGGGGTATTTCTGCGGATCTAATGTAGCCTTCACATCGGTGATGGTC
Organism: Paludibacteraceae bacterium; assembly: GCA_017507715.1. GTDB lineage: Bacteria > Bacteroidota > Bacteroidia > Bacteroidales > Paludibacteraceae > Colicola. The sequence goes on from JAFWAK010000124.1 coordinate 19,457, forward strand.
ACAGCTTCCGATTTATATCGTGTGAGTATCATTATGTCCGATGGAATCGTGCCTTTTTGCAGCAAGGCTTCCATCTCGTCGAACATATGTATCGCCAATTCTTCATCCTTGGCATTCGGGTATGCATGATAACGAACACACCCTCCGGGTTTCTTATCGGCTTGGTAGAACTCTTTCAGTTTCTGCGGGTCGAAACCCTCGCCATAGATACGTGCTGTCAGGTCATCTCCGTACTGCGCGATAATGTGGTCAAATAACGAGAGATTGAACCGCACCACTTCTTCCGAACTGCGGAAATTACGAGTGAGAGACGTAAATCGAGGATTGACCAAAGGACGCATTTCTCCTTTGTCCAACTCATCCATAATATGCCAGTCGCCATTACGCCAGCGGTAGATCGACTGCTTGATATCTCCCACGATGAGCAAGGTGTTTCCCACTCCGGCGAGCACGTCTCGCAGCAGTTGTTCGATCACGGTCCATTGCAACTGACTCGTATCTTGGAATTCATCCATCAGCACATGTTTGAATCGGATGCCTGCTTTCTCCAGAATAAAATCCGCATCACCGGTACGCAAGGCTTTGGTAAGCGTACTGGCGGTCTTGGCTAACAGCGCCACATTCGCCTCTGTCAGATTTCGCTGAATGAGTGCCTGAAGGGATGACATCAGTTCCATGTCACGGCTGAAACGGATGGTGAGGGTAAGCGTGTTATAATCCCGTGCCAACGGCGCCGCCATCTGCGTTGCCTGCACCATTTCCGCCACTTTGTTATCCCGCTCGCCTACGCCACGAAAACGGTCTTTGCCGCTTATCTTATCCGGTTCTTCTACCGAGCGCACCAAACGGCGATATGCCGCACTCACATTGCGGTTATACTCACTCGGATCGCAAGCAGCCAGAAAATCCTTTAATGCTTTCACGCGTTCGTCCTTAGCCCATTTCTCCTCCAGTGCCTTACGGCGCGCTGCAATACGTGCGGCATCGAAACAAATCTTGTCATCGGCATCGAGCATCTGAACGGACTCGTTATATAACTCTTTGGCTAATTCGCACAGACTCTTACGCACGTCCCAATGACTCTCTTCATCGAGCTTGAGCAGCATGTAGTCCTCCAGAATCGCACGGTCGGCATCTGTCAAGTCGGTTGAGAGCAACTGGTCCACAGCCGTGCGGATAACATGATCTACGTCCAGTTCTGTATTCTGTCCAGCACTCTCATGCAAGATACCCGCCAGACCACTGAGAAGCGTCTGCAGGAAGGAGTCAATGGTTTGCACCTGGACGTTATCATAATCCAGCAGCATTTTCTCAAAGCACACCCCTGCCCGTCTGCGTAGCAGCGCCTCATCGGCATCGGCATCACGCAGCATGAAAGACCGTGCATAATTGAGAAAGTCCGTCTCCCCACCCTCGGCTATGCCGTGCAGGAAGCCCAGAATACGCTCGCTCATCTCGGCCGTCGCCTTGTTGGTGAAGGTAATAGCCAATATCGAGCGATAGTCCTCGCCCGACAGCAACAATCCCACATAATACGCCGCCAGCGTGTAGGTTTTACCCGTTCCCGCCGACGCACGACATATAGTCACCGGCCTTTCTATATCTAACAGATGCTTCGTCATAAAACTTTTGCGACTGCAAAAGTAGTGAAAATTTTTGAAATATACAAATATCTCTTCATTTTTTTTGCTTTTTCATAGCATAGGTTTCTAAGGTTTTCATTTTACTCAATACCGACCTAATCGTACCTTTATGCTATGTATGTCCTATGTTTATCGTATGTTTATGCTATTAGACTCTAAAAAATTCTAAGAATTTTCTTGCATA
>JAFWAK010000125.1 GCA_017507715.1 Paludibacteraceae bacterium
CTGTATCGTTCGCAAAGCTTTGGCAGAAGCGGTGTTACATGCCAGAATGACGAGTGCGCAGTCCTGGTCCAGCAGGTATTGTACGGCTTGCAGCGTATAGCGGTAGATGACGTCGAACGAGTGCGTGCCGTAAGGCGCACGCGCATTGTCGCCTAAATAGATATAGTCGTATTGCGGCAACACTTTGCGTATCTCGCGCAGTATTGTCAGTCCGCCGTACCCGCTGTCAAAAACACCTATCTTCACAATTGTTTTGCAATTTCGGCTGCAAAGGTAGCGAAAAATTTCCGATTACACAAGTAATCGTGATTATTTTTTACAAAATTTTGCGTATGTCGCTGCTGTTTTATGTTTTAGGGTCTAATAGCATTTACATAGGACTTACATAGGACTCACCTATTACATGCCTCCCAGTCGATTCCGTCTCGATAGCGTCTCGAATCCGTGTTTTTAGTATGTATCCCGTAACTCCGCCTAAAAATTTGTTGTAACGTCGAGAACACCGACACGACTGCGTCGTCCCACCTCGAGGCTACAGTCGCGCGTTTGCGCCAATAACAAGCTTTTTAGAGAAAAAATTCAAATAAATTTGATTTTTTGCCCTCAAAACTTGTGTATTCCAAATTTTTGTTGTACCTTTGCACGCTAAATGTAGTGTGCGCGTGTAAAATGCGCGTGTACATGCACATAAAGCGGAATAAAAACGCACACAAATAACTAAAAAATATACGAATATGAAATTCACTATTTCGAGTTCAAAACTCTTTTCGCAATTGCAGGCTGTAAGCCGCGTGATTAACAGTAAGAATGCACTTCCTATTCTGGACGACGTGCTGTTTGACTTGTCGGGCAACGAACTGAAACTGACAGCTTCGGACGGCGAGACCACTATCCGCACGGCTGTTGAGGTAGAGAACGTAGAAGGCGCAGGCAGAGTGGCATCGGCTGCCAAACTGCTGCTGGAGACGCTCAAGGAGTTCAGCGAGCAACCGCTGTCTTTCGTGATTGACGAGAACAACTTCGCTGTCAACATGGTCAGCCAGAACGGTACTTATTCGTTCGTAGGCGTGAACGGCAACGAGTATCCGGAGATGCCGGGTGCCGAGGCAGAGGCACAGACCGTAGCTATTCCTGCCGGTGTACTGCAGGGTGCTATCGAGAAGACCATCTTCTGTACGGCAGACGATGAGTTGCGTCCGGTGATGAACGGTATTTTCTTCGATATCGCAGCAGACAAGGTGACGATGGTGGCAACGGACGCTCACCGTCTGGTTCGTTATACGAACACGTCTGTGGCTGCCGGTGTGGCTGCAAGTTTCATCCTGCCGAAGAAGCCGGCTTCGCTGTTGAAGAACCTGCTGGCAAAGGCAGAGGACGAGGTGAAGGTGACCTTCGGCGCCAAGAACGCCCGTTTCGAGTACGGTAACACGATCGTCGTATGCCGTCAGATCGAGGGCCGTTTCCCGAACTACAACGCCGTTATCCCGCAGGCTAACCAGAATATCGTGACCGTTGACCGTCAGACCATCATCAACGCGTGCAAGCGCGTGGCTGTATTCGCAAACAACGGCACCGCACAACTCCGTCTGGCGTTGAGCGAGAACCAGATCAAGATCTCGGCACAGGATATCGACTTCTCGACGAGCGCAGAAGAGACGATCGCATGCAGCTATAACGGTACGCCGATGGCTATCGGTTTCAAGGCTCCGTTCCTGATCGACCTGCTCAGTTCTATCGAGAGTGCAGACGTTCAGCTCAAGCTGGCTGACCCGGCTCGTGCCGGTCTGATTCTGCCGGCAGAGAACGAGGAGAACGAGGATGTTCTCATGTTGTTGATGCCGATGCTGCTGAACGACTAATTGGAAATTAAGAATTAAAAATTTAAAATTACGAATTATGGCATTTCGTAATTTAACAAGCGGGGAGATTGCACAACTCGAGGCACAAGGCTGTTCGGCGATGAGTTGGTCGGACGTGGAAGTGGCGCAGGATTTTGAAGCGCGCTACGTGCACCATGTGCGTTTCTCCGGACATAACAAGATAGGTGTTTTCCGTCGTGAAATAGAGATGCCGGGCGGCTTGAAAGTGCACTCGGGTATCTACAACGCGACGCTGCATAACGTGGAGGTGGGCGACGATGCGCACCTGTATAACATCCATAACTATATCGCCAACTATCATATCGGCCGTAACACCTGTATTGAGAACGTGAACGCCATCCTCGTGGACGGCAAGACGACGTTCGGCAACGGCGTACGCGTGCCGGTGATGAACGAAGGCGGCGGACGTGAGATACCTATCTTCAATGAATTGAGTGCCAGTCTGGCTTATATCCTGACGCTCTATCGTCATCGTCCGAAGATGATTCACGAGCTGGAACGTCAGATAGACGCGTACGCCGAGGCGCAGGCTGCGGAAGTGGGATACATTGGTGACCATGTGCGCATCCTCAACTGCGGTTCTATCAAGAACATCAAGATAGGCGACTATGCCGAACTGATGGGCGTGAGCCGTCTCAAGAACGGTACGATCAACTCGAATGAGTCGGCGCCAGTCCGCTTGGGCAGCGGCGTGAAGTGTATCGACTTCATCCTCTCGTCGGGCGTGGAGATCGGCGACTCGACCTTGGTGGACAAGTGTTTTGTGGGCCAGGGTACGATCTTCGACAAGCATTACTCGGCGGGCGAGAGTCTGTTCTTCAGCAACTGCCAGGGCATGCACGGAGAGGCTTGTGCTATTTTCGCCGGTCCGTACACCGTGACGCACCATAAATCGACCTTGCTCATCGCCGGTATGTTCTCGTTCATGAACGCCGGCTCGGGTAGCAACCAGTCGAACCACATGTACAAACTCGGTCCAATCCACCAGGGTATCGCAGAGCGCGGATCGAAGACGACGAGTGACAGTTATCTGCTGTGGCCGTCGAAGATCGGTGCGTTCAGCCTTGTGATGGGTCGTCATACGCATCATGCGGACACTTCGGACCTGCCGTTCTCGTATCTGATAGAGAACAACTCGGAGAGTTTCCTCGTGCCGGGCGCCAACCTGCGTACCGTAGGTACGATTCGCGATGCACAGAAATGGCCGAAGCGTGACAATCGCAAGGACCCGCATAAACTCGACCAGATCAATTTCAACTTGTTGAGCCCGTACACGGTGCAGAAAATGTGGCGTGGACTCGAGGTGCTGGATGAGTTGGTGACGCTGAGCGGCGAGAACACAGAGGTGTACGGTTACAAGAATTGTAAGATTCGCAACTCGTCCCTCAAACACGGCCGCGAACTCTATATGATCGGCATTCAGAAATTCCTTGGTAACAGTCTTATCAGCCGCCTTGAGAAGAGCGCATGGAAGACGATGGCCGAGGTACGCGCCGCCTTGCGTCCTGACAGCCAGATCGGCTTGGGCGACTGGGTGGACTTGGCCGGACTGATTGCTCCGCGAGGCGAAGTGACGAAATTGCTGGATGAAGTGGAGGCAGGTCAGTTGACACTGGCCGATATTCAGACACGTCTGGAGACCATGCACGCGAACTACTATTCGTACGAATGGACCTGGGCGCTGGACAAGCTGGAGAAAGTATGGGGTTGTTCGGTTGAACAAGTGACGCTTGAGCAACTCAAGAAGACCGTGACCGACTGGCAGAAAGCCGTGGTGAACCTCGACAAGATGGTTTATAACGACGCACGCAAGGAGTTCGACCTCAACAGCCAGACAGGCTTCGGTGTGGATGGCGACCGCAGCCAGGCGAAGGCCGACTTCGAAGAAGTGCGCGGTTCGTTTGAGTCCAACTCGTTCGTCAAGGCCGTACTCGAGCATATCGAGCGCAAGACGGCCCTCGGAAACAAGATACTGGAAGCATTGGATAAAGTGAAATAACCGATTATGAGCGAAGCAAAACTCACCATATTAGGATGCGGTAGCGCGAAGCCGACCAAGACCACTTCCCCTTCGGGGCAGTTGGTAGAGATGTGCGACAAGTCTTTTCTTGTCGATTGCGGCGAAGGTGTGCTGCTGACGATGCAGAAGCTGGGCGTTCACACGTCGCGGCTGTATAACATCTTCATCTCGCATCTGCATGGTGACCATTGTTTCGGTTTGATTGGTCTGCTGACGACTCTGGGCATGCTCAAGCGTACGCAGCCCATGCATATATACGCCCAACCGGACTTGGAGAAACTGCTTCAACCGCTGCTGGACTACCATGCCAACGACCGTCAGTACGACATTATCTTCCATCATATCAACCCGCGCAAGCATGAGGTCATCTATGAAGACCGCACGGTGAGCGTGGAGACGATTCCGCTCAAGCATGGTGTGCCGACCTGCGGTTTCCTGTTCAAGGAGACCCATCGCGTGAAGCATGAGGACGGTTCGTTCACGCATGAGACGCGTAAACGCTATGCCTACTACGCGGACACGCAATACAGCGAGAAGATCGTGCCTATTATCGAAGGCGTCGATACGCTGTATCACGAGTCCACCTTCCTCCAGACAGACGAAGAGCGCAGCAAAGTGGTGAAACACTCCACGGCGGCGGAAGCGGCGCAGATAGCGAAAATGGCCAAGGTCTGCAAACTGATTCTGGGCCATTATTCGGCACGCGTGGAAGACCACAGTCTCTTCCTGCAAGAGGCCAAACCGATATTCGAGAATACCTATCTGGCAGAGGAGAACTTAGTTTTTGATTTATAATGGCGAAAGCAACGATACAATATGTTTGTTCGTCCTGCGGCGCGAAGGCTCCGCAGATGTTAGGTCGTTGTCCGGTCTGCGGCGAATGGGGCACCTACGAAGAGGAAGTGGTGGAAAACCAGAAATCCAGAGGTGTCAGCCGTCAGATATCCAAGAATAACCAACCGAAGCGTCTGCAGGAAGTGGAAGCGTCGGAAGAGATGCGGCTCGACATGCATAACGGCGAACTGAACCGTGTCTTAGGCGGTGGTCTGGTTCCGGGCAGTCTGGTCCTGTTGGGCGGCGAGCCGGGTATCGGTAAGTCCACACTGGCACTCCAGGTACTCATGCAACAGGGCGAGCGCAAGACTTTCTACGCCTCCGGCGAGGAGTCCGTGCGCCAACTCAAACTGCGTGCTGAGCGTCTGGCAGGTAACGCTGAGAACCTCTATATATCCTCCGAGACGTCACTCGAACGTATCCTGGACCAAGTCAAAGACTTGGAACCGGAGATAGTGGTCATCGACTCGATACAGACCATCGGCACGGAGGCTATTGACGCCACTATCGGCTCGTTGAGCCAAGTGCGCGAATGCGCGGCACGAATCCTCGAGTTCGCCAAAACCCGAAATATCCCGTTCTTCATCATCGGGCATATTAACAAAGAGGGTTCGCTGGCCGGACCGAAAGTGCTGGAACATATCGTGGACACGGTGCTGCAGTTTGAGGGAGACCAACATAACATGTACCGCATCCTGCGTGCGCAGAAGAACCGTTTCGGTTCGACGTCCGAGTTAGGCATCTATGAGATGCGTCAGGACGGTCTGCGTGAGGTGAGCAACCCGTCGGAACTGCTGCTCTCGACTTCGCGTGAAGGTCTCTCGGGAATCGCTATCGCTGCGGCTGTAGAAGGCGTAAGGCCGTTCCTGATAGAAGTGCAGGCCCTCGTCTCGTCGGCTGCGTACGGTACGCCGCAACGTTCTTCGACAGGCTTTGACGGCCGCCGACTGAACATGCTACTGGCCGTGCTGGAGAAACGCGTAGGCTTCAAACTGCTGCAGAAAGATGTATTCCTCAATATAGCAGGCGGTCTGCATGTGCAAGATCCGGCTATTGACTTAGCCGTGCTGGCGGCTGTGCTGAGCAGTAATATGGATATCGCACTCGACGCAGGGACTTGTCTCTGCGGAGAAGTGGGTCTGGCGGGAGAGATTCGTCCGGTCAACCGTATCGAGCAACGCATCGCGGAGGCGCAGAAACTGGGCTTCAAGCGTATTCTCGTTCCGGCGGATCAGGTTGAGCGGCTCGACACCCGGACGGGAGGTAAAGAACGCATAGAAGTGGTGCCGGTGAAGAAAGTGACGGACGCGTTCCGCCTGTTGATAAAAGGGTAGAATAGTATAAGTGAAGCAACTGAAGTTCCTCATAGCATGTGTCTTGTGCGCTGTTGGCTATTCGCTGCATGCGCAGGCTTTGGCTCAACCCTACTTATGCGAGTTGGGTTTCCAGGCCGGTTGCGGATACTATGTAGGCGATGGAGCAGAGCATATCTTTATGAACCCGCGCGAGGCGTACGGACTGCAGTTCCGCTATAAGTTCACCAAGCGCTGGGCGTTGCAGGTCAAAGCCACTACGCAGCGCATAACGGGGTGGAACTACGATGAAGATCTGCGTCGGCTTGACACCAAATGGGAGAACCAGCTGATAAACACAGACGTGACGGCGGAGTTTAACTTCTTCCGTTTCGGCTCTTCCAACAAGTATGACAAACGTATCAAACCTTATACGCCGTATATCTTCCTGGGCATAGGAGTAGGCGTGTACGGCGCGAACGGATACAAAGACGCGAACTACAACCATGTGATGGCTTATTTCCCGTTTGGAATCGGTTTCAAATGGAAATTCAGCGACCGTGCAGGATTGAATATCGCATGGCAACATAATGTGTTTTTCGCGGATAACTTAGAGAACGGTGCCAACCTCAATGACCGGTTCGAGATGAACGGAAGCAACTTGATGAATTGCGACCCGACGGGAATGATAACGGCTGGCATGGTTTTTGAATTCGGACAAGCGAAGAAACCTTGCCGGATATGCAACTACTAAGAACATGAATGATAAACAACAAATAGACAAAGAGCGTCTGCCGCGTCACGTGGCGATTATTATGGACGGCAACGGCCGCTGGGCGAAGAAACAAGGCCTTGCGCGCGTCTTCGGACATAAGAAAGGCGTGGAGACCGTGCATAATATCACGGTGGCTGCCACTGAATTAGGTATCGAATACCTGACGCTCTATACATTTTCCACCGAGAACTGGAACCGACCCAAAGAGGAGGTGGACGCGCTGATGACATTACTGGTAGATACGATAGCCAAGGAGACGCCGACGCTCATGAATAACAATGTACGTCTGCAGACCATCGGCGATATCGACCGTCTGCCGGACAGTACGCGTCAGAAGTTCCTCGGTTGTATCGAGCAGACGAGTCGTAACACGGGCCTGACGATGGTCATCGCCCTCAGCTATTCGGCGCGGTGGGAGATCACCGAAGCGATGCGTAAGGCAGTGCGCGAAGCGCAAGCAGGTCAACTGCGCGCGGAAGATGTGAATGAGCAACTCGTCAGCACGCTCATGACCACCGCACACATGCCGGACCCCGACCTGCTCATACGGACCAGCGGGGAATACCGCATCAGTAATTTCTTATTATGGCAATTGGCATACAGCGAACTGTATTTCACCGATTGTCTCTGGCCTGAGTTCACCGAAGAGGAGTTCTATAAAGCCATTGTGGATTATCAAAAAAGGGAAAGAAGATTTGGCAAGACAAGTGAACAGATTCATTAATATCATATTAGGCCTTATTCTCAGCCTCGGCATGTTCGCGCAGACAGACTCTGTGCCTGCGTCCACGGTGCCCGAGATCGAGTACGGCATGACGCGCAAGACCTATGAGATCGCCGGCATCGAGGTCGAAGGAGCGGACAGCTACGAAGACTTCGTGCTCATCGGCTTCTCCGGTCTGGCGGTGGGAGATAAGATTGAAGTGCCGGGTGACCAGATCACCAAGGCTATCAAACGCTTCTGGAAACAGGGCCTGTTCTCCAATGTAAAGATCAAAGCCAAGCGGATAGAAGGCAATAAGATCTGGCTCGTCATCGAGTTGGAACAGCGTCCGCGTATCAGCGAAGTGCGCTATGAGGGACTCAAGAAATCCGAGAAGGAGGACGTAGAGGTGAAAGCCGGTATCCGGCAGGGTTCGCAGATGACGCCGAACGTGGAAGACCATGCCAAGACCGTCATTAAGAAATATCTGACAGAGAAAGGATATCATAACGCTGAAGTCTTTGTCATCCAGCAGAAAGACGAGGACCATCCGGGTTATGTCAAAGTGCTCGTGGGCGTCGATAAGAAGGTTAAGACCAAGGTCGGCAAGATCTACATCAACGGCAATGAGAATCTCACCACGCGTCAGATCAACAAGGCGATGAAGAAGACGAACGACAACGATATCGTCAACCTCTTCCGCACCAAGAAATTCGTCACCGAAGAGTACGAGAAAGACAAGCAGGCTGTTATCGAGAAGTATAACGAATACGGTTACCGCGATGCTTATATTGTAGCGGACTCGGTGGTGCCGAACCCCGAGGACCCGAACCGCGTGGATATCTACATGACCATCAGCGAAGGAGACAAGTACTACGTACGCTCTGTCAAATGGGTCGGAAATACCGTCTATCCATACGACTATCTCGATGCCACGCTCGGTGTCAAACCCGGTGACGTCTATAACCTCAAGACGCTCAACGACCGACTCACGAACGATGACGACGCCGTGAGCAAACTATATACCGACCGCGGGTATCTCTTCTTCAACGTCGAGCCTGTCGAGGTCAACGTCTCCAACGACTCCATCGACTTCGAGATGCGCATGTACGAAGGCAAACCAGCTACGATTAATGAAGTGAAGATCGTCGGTAACACCCGTGTCTATGAGCATGTGGTGCGCCGTGAGTTATATACGAAGCCGGGACAACTCTATTCGCAGTCGGATATCATGCGTTCGCTCCGTGAGTTGGCGCAGATGGGGCACTTCGACCAGGAGAAACTCGTGCCGGACATCCAGCCTAACCCCGAAGAAGGAACGGTGGATATAACCTACCAACTGGAGACCAAGTCGTCCGACCAGATTGAGTTCTCGCTCGGTTGGGGCGCTACCGGTCTGGTGGGTTCGCTCGGACTCAAGTTCACCAACTTCGCTATCCAGAACCTGTTTAACAAGAAATCATACCGCATTGTGCCGCAGGGCGAGGGACAGACTTTCTCTATCAACGCGCGTACGAACGGTATCTATTATACCTCCGCTTCGCTCTCGTTCCTCGAACCTTGGCTCGGCGGTAAGCGACCGAACAGCCTGAGCGTCAGCATCTATTTCGCTAACCAGACCGGTTATTCGAAGCGATATAGAGAGGCGTATCAGAATCTGTATAACACCTATTCCAATTATTACTACTATTCCGGAAACAGCAGCTATTACCAGCAGTTGGCGGAGGCTGAGTCGGATAGGGATATCTACCTGCGTACGCTCGGTGTGTCTGTCGGCTACGGTAAGCGTCTGCGCTGGCCGGATGACTATTTCACGTTCTACGGCGAACTCAGTTACCAAATGTACATGATGAAGGATTGGCCTTACCTGCTCATATCCAATGGTACCTGTCATAACCTGGCTATCAACCTCCAGTTGAGCCGCTCGTCTATTGATAACCCGATTTACACACGCCGTGGTAGCCAGTTCACGCTCGGCCTGAAGATAACACCGCCGTGGTCGCTCTTCTCCAAGAAGGACTACAGCCAGATGACGAATAATGAGAAATACCATCTCATCGAGTACCATAAGTGGAAGTTCACCGGAAAGGTCTTCACACCGCTTACTAGAGACAGCAAACTGGTCCTCATGACCCGTGCTGAGTTCGGCTATCTCGGACATTATAATATTAATCTCAAATCGCCGTTCGAGACCTTCTATATGGGTGGTGACGGTATGTCGAGTTACACCAGTTATGCTACCGAGTACGTCGCTATGCGTGGTTACTCGTCCGGTTCGCTCACACCGTACGATGTAGTGACAGGACGTAACATGGGTTACCTCTATAATAAGTTCACCCTGGAGCTTCGTTACCCGATTTCGTTGGAGCAGAGTGCCACTATCTGGGCGCATGTCTTCCTTGAGGCCGGTAACTGTTACTCCGATATACGTGATTATAATCCGTTTAACCTCAAGCGTTCAGCCGGTGTCGGTGTACGTGTCTTCCTGCCTATGTTCGGTCTCTTGGGTATCGACTGGGGGTGGGGCTTCGACGAGATCAACGGATCCAAACAGTACGGCGGAAGCCAGTTCCACTTCGTCCTCGGACAAGAGTTATAAAATCATCAATAACCAATCACCAATCACCAATGAGAAAAAATATTTGTATATTTTTGATCACCCTATTGATCTCTGGCACGGCTTTTGCAAAGGATCAATCGATAGCATATATCGACATGAGTTATATCCTCAAGAACCTGCCGCAGTATGAGCAGGCTAACGAGCAGCTGACGATGCTCTCCAAGCGCTGGCAGAAAGAGATTGACGCGGCGCAGCAGGAAGCACGAGTCATGGCAACCAACTATCAGACCGAGCAGATATTCCTTAGCGAGGCCATGCGCACGCAACGCGAACAGGAGATCGTCAAGAAAGAGCAGGAAGTGCTGGAACTCAAACGGAAATATTTCGGACAGGAAGGCGAACTGTACAAAAAGCGCGAAGCGCTTATCAAACCCATCCAGGACGAGATTTATACCGCCATTCAGGACCTCGCCAACGAGAAACGTATCGACATCGTCAAAGACCGTTCGGCGGACCCCTCGCTCATCTATATGTCATCCAAACTTGACATCTCAGACCAAGTCCTACGCAAACTTGGTGCCAAATAAAGAAAATTGTAAATTAAAAATCATAAATTTGAAATGAAAAAAATTATTATTACAATCATGCTGGCTCTGCCAATGCTCGCCAGCGCACAGAAATTCGGTCACATCAACACGCAAGAGCTCTTTGCGCAGATGCCGGAAGTAGCACAAGTAAAAATGAAGATGGATACCATTCAGAATCAGTATGAGAACCAGTTGGCTTCGATGAACGAGGAGATTCAGAAGAAGGCACAAGACTATCAGGCACAGGAGGCTACTATGGCAGACGCTGTGAAGCAGATCCGTCAGCAGGAACTGCAGGAGATGCAGCAACGCATCCAGCTCTTCTATCAGACCGCTGAACAAGACATCCAGAAGAAACAGCAGGAACTGCTCGCTCCCGTTCATGAGAAGATGGCCAAGGCTATCAAGGCTGTCGGTGAGCGTGACGGATACACCTATATCTTCGATAGTCAGGCCATGGTTCACATCGGCGCGGACGCTATCGATGCTACACCTGCTGTCAAGAAAGAACTCGGTATCAAATAATCTGAATACTGACGGCTGAATAATGAATGCTTAATTATGGCTGACGGATATTTAGAGAGTCATTACGCTGAATACGAGAAAAAGAAAGCCGAGTGGCTCAAGAAAAAAGATAAATGGTCCAATCGTAAGACTGGACCTACCCGTAACCCATAACCTATAACCCATAACCTTTACAAATATGGTAGAAAAAATCCAAAAGACTCTTCGCGATAGTGCGGCAGCACGCTGGACTGTCCTCGTCCTCGTGGCTTCGATGATGTTCTTCGCGTATATGTTCGTCGATATTCTCTCGCCATTGGCATCATTGCTCAACGACACCCTCGGCTGGGACCAGGGCGTTTTCGGCACCTATGCCGCCGGCGAGTTCCTGCTTAATGTCTTCGGCTTCCTCATCATCGCCGGTATTATCCTTGATAAGATGGGAGTTCGTTTCACCGGACTCCTCTCCGCTTCACTGATGGTCATCGGCGCTGCCATCAAATACTGGGGTATCTCATGGGCCGACGCTAACACCGTGGAGTGGCTCAATGCTTGGTGGCCCACGATGCCGGGTAGTGCCAAACTCGCTATGTTCGGCTTCATGATCTTCGGCTGCGGATGTGAGATGGCCGGAACGACCGTTAGTAAGATCCTCGCCAAGTGGTTCAAAGGCAAAGAGATGGCTTTGGCTATGGGACTTGAGATGGCTATTGCACGTCTTGGTGTGTTTGGCGCCATGTGGCTCTCGCCGATGTTCAGCGAGCATTTCGCGGTCAACGGCACCAACTCTGTGGTGGCACCGTTGCTCTTCGCTTCGCTGCTGCTCGTTGTTGGACTGCTGAACTTCTTCGTCTTCACCATTATGGACAAGAGCTTTGACAACCAGCTCGTCGCTATCGGCGAGGCTACTGCTGTCAAAGACCCCGAGGACGAGTTCCATGTCTCCGACCTCAAGCAGATCTTCAGCTCGAAGATGTTCTGGATTGTTGCGCTCCTCTGTGTGCTCTATTATTCGGCTATCTTCCCCTTCCAGCGTTTCGCTACTAATTTCTTGGAGGAGACGCTCGCTATCTCTAATGCGGAGGCGGCAGGGCTCTTTAAGTGGTTCCCTATTCTGGCAATGGTACTCACGCCTTTCCTCGGGGCTTTCATCGACTATAAGGGCAAGGGTGCTTCGATGATGCTTCTCGGTGCGGTCATCATGATCGTCTGCCATAGCGTCTTCGCCTTTGTCTTGCCGGCTTACCCGAGTAAGACGCTCGCCCTCGTTACCATCTTGGTTCTCGGTGTCAGTTTCTCGCTCGTACCGGCGTCTATGTGGCCTTCCGTGCCTAAGATCATCGACGAGAAAGTGCTCGGCTCGGCCTACTGCCTCATCTTCTGGGTGCAGAATATCGGCCTCTGCCTTGTGCCGCTGCTCATCGGTAAACTCCGTGTGGCCACCGATGGTTACCTCGTGCCGATGACTGTCTTCGCATGCTTCGGCGTACTCGCTTTCTTACTCAGCCTCGCACTCAAGGTCGAAGACCGTCGCAAAGGATACGGACTCGAACTGCCGAATAAGAAAGCCGAGCAGTTACATAAATAATTATCCTGGGTCAGGATTTTTTAGATGCTGATACATTACTTAAGGAACGCGCGTACATGCGCGTTCCTTTGTTTTTTATGAAATTTCGTAAATAAATTTGCATATGTCGAAAAAAAGCAGTAATTTCGGACTCCGCCTTGCTTCGCAATTCCTCCGAATACACGTTCTTATTTCGCATTTAAAATGCTCAAACGATTATTACGCACTTTCGTGCAAACTACAATCTTTTATGCTAAAAATTACGCTTGTGCAAGCACAGACTAAATTTTTAGGCATAAAATCTTGCAAATTTGAAAAAAATGTAGTAATTTTGCACTCGCAAAATTGTGGATGAATGGATTGGAGTTTTTTGATCAAAGATAAAGACGCACTCTGCGTCACTACCGATAGCCGGAAAGTAACTCCCGGCTGTGTCTTTGTCGCCCTCAAAGGCGAGCATTTCGACGGAAACGACTTCGTTGAACAAGCCTTTGCACAAGGTGCAGAATGGGTTTTAATGGAAGATGAAGAGAAATATAATCGTCTTCCTAAAGAAATCCAGCAACGAATTACCCTTCCCTTTAGGGAGGGGAATGGGGTAGGCTTGATTCAGGACCTCGCACGAGCATGGAGACGGTATTTGGCACTGCCTATTATCGGCATCACCGGCACCAACGGTAAGACGACCACCAAGGAACTCTGCGCCGCCGTGCTCAGCACCAAGTACAACCTCTACTACACGCAGGGAAACCTCAATAACCAACTCGGCGTGCCGCTCACCTTATTAAATATCACGCGCGCGCATGAGATGGCCATTGTCGAGATGGGAGCCTCGCATCTCGGCGACATCAAAGAGCTCGTTGAGATAGCCGAACCCAACTGCGGACTCATCACCAATGTCGGCAAGGCGCACTTACAGGGCTTCGGATCGTTCGAAGGTGTCATGCGCACCAAGGCCGAGCTATACGATTTCCTCGTTGCCCATAACGGCCTCATCTTCCGCAATGCAGATAATCCCTATCTGGAGAAGATGCTGGAAGAGACAATCACCAATCACCAATCACCAATCACCAATTGCCTGTGTTATAACACAGGCTCCATGCCCGAAGGTACGCATCTCGTCGGAGCCTATAACTCCGAGAACGTACAGGCCGCAATCTGTGTCGGTAAGCATTTCGGTATTTCAGAAGACCAGGCCCTTGCAGCCATTCGCGCCTACGTTCCTTCCAACAATCGTTCGCAGTTCCTGCAGACCGAGCATAACGCCGTTGTGGTCGATGCCTATAATGCCAACCCCACTTCCATGCAGGCCGCGATAGAAGCCTTCTCCCATAACCAATCACCAATCACCAATCACCAATCCGACTGTTACATCCTCGGGGCCATGCGCGAACTCGGCGAATACTCGCATCTCGAGCATCAGAATATCGTTAACATGCTCCTTGAGCGCAAGGCGGACAAAGTGCTGCTGGTCGGCGAAGAGTATAAGGAAACGACCGCGCCGTATCCTATCTTCGATAATGTCGAAGCACTGTGCGAACGCCTGCAGACCGAACCGCTCAGCGGATATCATATCCTACTCAAAGGCAGCCGCAGTAACCAATTAGAGAAAGTTATCCCGTTATTATAAATCACCAATCACCAATGACCAATAAAAAATTACTAATAACCATTTTTGTCCTCCTCGCAGTAGCCATCGCAGCCCTGCTTGTATGGAACCTCAACCAGCGGCAAGAACTCAATGAGATGGTCGAGCAGATGACCATTGAGAAGGAAGAACTGGAGGAAGAATACGAAGACCTCGCTATTCAGTTTGACGGCTATCAGCAGATGGATATCCGCAATGACTCGTTGCAGGACTTGCTCTCGCGTGAACAGCAACGCGTGCAGGACCTGCTCGAAGAACTCCGTCAGACCAAGGCTTCCAATGCCCGTCGTATAGCTGAACTCAAGAAGGAACTGGCCACTGTCCGTGCGGTCATGAAGGATTATGTGCGGCAGATTGACTCCCTCAATGCCACCAACGCACGACTAACCATCGAGAACCAGCAGGTCAAGGAAGAGAACCAACAGGTCAAGAACCGCAATGAAGAGCTGACGCAAGCAAACACCGCTCTGACCGAGACCGTCACACGCGCTTCCATGCTCGAGATGACATCTTGTTCGCTCATCATGCTCGATAAGAACGACAAGAAAACCCGCATGGCCAGCCATGTACGTAAACTGCAGTTCGACTATGTTATCGCAAAGAATATCACCTGTACGCCGGGCATCAAAGACCTCTACGCACGGGTTATCACACCCGATGGAGTCCTCCTCGGCGAGAGCGAGAGCAAGCAGTTCCCGTTCGAGAACCTCTATATCGCCTATACGCTGACGCAGCAACTCGAATACACCGGAGAGACGTACGGCGGAACATGTTACTGCCCGCTCGACGAGGACTATGAGGTGCAAGCAGGATTCTATACCATCGATTTCTTCTGCGACGGCAACCTCATCGGCTCCTTCCCGTTTACATTAAAAAAGTAATAAGGGATTCGAGAAATGCGTAGCATTAATCGTTCGAGTACGAAGTACGAGATAAGAACTCCCGACCGCAGGGGGTGAGAAGGCCCTACCTTCTCAATAAAAATTAGCAGGTACGTCCTGCTGGATGTACCTGCTGAGTTTTAGGCGGAA
>JAFWAK010000126.1 GCA_017507715.1 Paludibacteraceae bacterium
TAGTTGGGGTGGCAGTGCTGGCATGACGAACGCACATAGACCGGTCCCAAGCCGTGCTGACGACCGCTCTCGTTGGTGACATAGGGTTTCTCGGCGATCTGGTCACCTTGCGCGAATTTCGTTCCGAGACCTGCGTTCTCCGTGGCCGGTGTCGGTTGACGGAAAGTCATGGACGTGAGGTTGGTGGTCGTACCGAGTTTACCGCCGGTATAGTACCATTCCGGCAGGTCGGTCTGAGGCTCCTCACCGTTGTTCCCGCCGGGCTTACAAGCGACGAGCGCAACGGTAGCAAGAGCCAGAATAGTTGATAATTGAAAGTTGATAGTTGAACGTTTCATAATTATTTAGATAATAAAGGTAATACTTCTTTATCCAGCACTTCTTCGAGTGCAGAGACTTGGTCGATAGCTGCTTTCACAAGCGGGTTATTCTGGGCTGTGTTCTCAAAATCACCGATTTGCTCGATGGCTTTGATAGCATCTTCAATAGCCTTGCGAACGCGTGCATCGAGTTCCGCGTCCTGGCGATAGACATAGTTGGAAATGGAATGGTCACCGGCTTGCGCACCGCAGTAAGCGTGCTGAATGGAGCGGATATTATCCGCAAAGTCGATAGTGGACGTGCAGCTGTACGGGCTCTCGATATAATCGCGTTCCTCCGCCGTACTGCTAATATACGGGTTACCCATCTTCAGGTCCGCCACCTCACCGGCGATGTCGATGCAACCAGCGATGATCTCCTCCGCTGCTTCTTGATAGGTGACATAGATAGAACCTGCCTTACCTGCGTTGATCATCTGCCAACCGTAACGGTCTTCGTAAGGTTCTACTTCTCCTTCGTCCAAAACAGCCTGTTTGGCGTCACTCACTTCACCTGCCCACGCATATTCCAACAAGATAGCCTGTTGCGTCAGGTCTTCTGCGATGCCGAGCAGATAAACCGCTTCAGCATGCGTCAGATTAGCGGCGTGCGGACGTCCTGTACCGACAGGCCGACCGTCTTTCTCTACACTTTCAAAAAGCAGATATTCTGCGGCATGGAAGCCCTTGAGCGCATAGCCGAGTTTGTCGCCGACATACGCACCGCCTTCTTCCTCGATAGCCGCCATTCGCTCGGCATCATGCAACAGCGCGTTCATCGCATTGAAGTCCAAAGGCCACGAGTCGATGTGCGGGTCGATGTTATGCGCCGAAGCCGGTCCGTATAGGAAAGCTTCGCTCTGCTCCCAGTGTTTACGCATCGCACGCCACGAAGTGCCGGCATCGGACATCAGTTTGCTGTAGTCCTCTCCGGTTTCCACTTTCGCGAGGATCTGCCCGCACTGGTCCAACAAGGTCAGACCGGCGTCTGCCATGGCACTGTAAGTCGCAATGACTGTGTTGTTTACGTACGGCGTGACTGCTTGTTGCAGCGCCGCTTCCTTCTCGGTGGACACTTCTCCACCCCTGTTCTCGCATGCCACCAAAGTCAGTGCACATGCGGCAAATAAAAGATACTTTTTCATTGTTTCAATGTATTATTGTTTTAATGTATTAGTTCATAAAATCCTGCATAGACGATCCCTACCGCCAGTTGCGGCTCGTCGTTATAGAGTTTTCCGCGTGTTCCATCCGCGCGTGTACCTTGTTTCAAGATGCCGTACGAGAACTCCGCTTTCACGCCGATTTGCTTAATCGGGAAATAATTGATGCCGGCTGCTATGCGATGCCGTCCGCACCATGCATACATGTCCGTCGGCTGGTTGTCGTAGCGCAACATCGAATCGTAGTAGTCGTAGCGTCCGAACAAATAGAACTGCTGCTTTTTCTCCACCAGTTTCTTATTCAGACTAAAGAAATCAAAGCCCGCCTCTATTCCTGCTGCCACAGCATCAGAAGCCACCCATTGTTTGCTGGACACCGAGCCTTTACGCATGGAGATATTATATTGCGTGATAGCTGCTGCATCGCTCAGATGTCCATAGGTGGCACTACCGCGCACAATGACGCCGTAACCTTTGTATGCGAAATCAAATGAGCCGATAGAGACCGTGCCCTTCACGTCCTTGTATGCACTCGCGTCCAGTTCGGCATTGGTCTTGCTGAGGGTATTACGGAACGAGTTACCGCAATAACCGGAGAGCGACAAGCGCAAGCCCTCCACACCAGTATAATCGACGCGTGCTGCGCCTGCGAACACATTCGCCAACTTGAATTCGTACGGACTGCCTGTGCCCGGTTTGATCCAGTTCTTGCGGTTGAAACGGTCGCTATCCAGTCCCGGCAGAAACATTGCCTGATAGTGCCAACCGTTCTTCGTACTACCCATGAATGTCAAGGCTACTTCGTGCCATGTACTCGGCAGAATCGTGAATTCGCCTTCGTTGCGATAGACGCCAAAATACTCCGTCGATTCGTGGTGTGCGCTCAATGCGCCGACAGGGATGACCTGCATTCCGGCACGCAAAATGGCATACCGGTTAAACGCCTTCTGCAACCAGAACTGCTCTAATGCTACTTCTCCGCCACGCTCAATCTCGCTTTCGTACTCACCGCCTTCTTCCTCTTCAATCTCGATGGCCGATTCCGTGCCGCCATGCTCGAACTCAATCTCCGTGCCGACACTCCAGCCCTTACCGAAATCGTAGCCCAGATAAATGACCACGTGCGGCAAATCGAACTCGCCGAAATGGTCATTGGCGTATTTCTCGGGGTTCTTGCCGTACCGCAAGTAGTTATTTGAGTACCAGCAATGCTTTGCCGTCACTTCTCCATAGCCGCCGATGGTAAAACGTCCGCGCGGCTTGTTTTTACGCAAGGTGTCGGTCTTGGTCGTATCTTTAGGAATTTGCTGTGAAGCACCGGAAACAGCATCCACTCCCAATTTATTGGGATGCACCTGCGCATGCTCCAAACGCTCCACGCGCTGCATGAGAGCCTGCAAATCCGCCGCACTCACTTTTATACTATCTTCCGCGTGCACGGCTAAAGCGCTGAAAATCAATGAAATAGCAACGATTATTTGTTTATTCATATTCGTCTGAATCTCCTATTTTTTCGTAATACAAAATTACTGATTTTCGACAAAATCGGCAATCCCTATTTGTTGTGATTTTGCTTCCCGCTATTGCTCAAATGGGATTTTTTGTGTAATTTTGCACTCGATTTTGAAAAAAATGCTATGTATCAGGGTTCGGACAAGATATGTGAGTTGATGTCTCATGAAGAAGATGCGATTCAGATCATCAGTCGTTTCGGATTGGAGATGGGCGTCGGCGACCAGACCATTGCACAGATGTGCGAGTCGCACGGTGTTCACACGCCTACTTTTTTAGCCATTGTCAATTATAAGGTATTCCACCATCGTGCACTGCCGGAAGACATCGACATCCCGACGCTACAGCGATACTTGCATAACGCCCACACATATTTTCTTGATTTCCGCTTGCCGCGTCTGCGTCGGTCACTGATAGAAGCAATCATTCCGGCAGACCCGACCACTAAGATTCCGGGACTTATCTTACGCTGTTACGACGAGTTCGTGAACGAGATTCGTACGCATATAGAGCACGAGAACGCCGGTCTGTTTGACGAACACGAGCACGACGACCATCGTATCACCGACAAACTGACGGAGATAAAGAACCTGATTATCAAGTATTACCCGTCGGATAAAGATGAGGGGTTACGGGTTACGGGTTATGGGTTACCGGTAACGTATCAATTGATAAGCGTCATGTCCGACTTATGGCACACCGAGCATGATTTTGCGGACCACTGCGCTATCGAGGATGACATCCTCCGTCCGGCACTATTAAAGACAAAAGACCGCTTCGCTAAAAGACACAAGACCGCTTCGCTGAAGGACACTACGGAAGAATTGTCCGAACGGGAAAAGGACGTGCTGATTCAAGTGGTACGCGGTTTGAGCAACAAAGAGATAGCGGATGTCCTTTGCATCTCCATGCACACGGTCATCTCGCACCGTAA
>JAFWAK010000127.1 GCA_017507715.1 Paludibacteraceae bacterium
ACGGGTTGTTGTAATGCGTGCCGATACGCGGATCGAGACAGACACCGTCGATGATGGCCTGCGTGTCCAGACCTTTCATCTCCGCGTAAGTGTCCAACTCGTTGAAATAGCTCACGCGCAACGCCAGATAAGTGTTGGCGAACAGTTTCACGGCTTCGGCTTCGGTCAGACCCATGATACGCACCTCTACGTCCTGTTTGATGGCGCCTTCTTTGAGCAGGCCGGCAAAACGCTCTGCGGCCTTCAACAGACGTGCGTCTTCTAACACGGTGCCGACAATAATACGGCTCGGATAGAGGTTGTCATACAGCGCCTTGCTCTCGCGCAGGAACTCCGGCGAGAAGAGGATGTTATCGTATCCGTATTTCTCACGAACAGCCTTGGTGTAACCAACAGGAATGGTCGATTTGATGACCATGATGGCGTTCTTGTTAACGCGCAGCACGGTCTCAATCACGTTCTCCACAGCCGAAGTGTCGAAATAGTTACGACGGCTGTCATAGTTCGTCGGAGCGGCAATAACCACGTATTCCGCATCCTTGTAGGCCGTTTCAGCGTCGAGTGTAGCGGTAAGGTTAAGCGAAATCCGCTCACCCGTAACCGATAACCCTTCCCCTCTCAGATACTTCTCGATATACTCGTCCTGAATAGGCGACTGCCGACGATTGATCATCTCTACCTTTTCCGGCACGATGTCTACTGCTGTTACATCATGATGCTGAGCGAGTAGGGTGGCGATACTCAACCCTACATAACCCGTTCCTGCAACTGCAATTTTCATGCTATCAATAACCAATTACAAATTACCAATTACCAATCAAATGTGCTCTTCCACACCTCTAAAATGAACGTTCAGTTCATGAAGGTGCTCCAAGAGTACACCTAACGATGTGCCTTTGGTCATTTCCGCAAACGCGTTCACATCCTTCGGGAAGCATTTGCCGCCGTAACCGAACTTGCCGTCCGGACCCGGTACATAGGTGTGCGTATCGTTGATATAACCGCTTAACAACACGCCTGTATGTACCTTGCGCCAATCGGCACCCATCTTCTCGCAGTACTCACGGCATGCGTTGAAGTACGTTACTTTGTATGCGCCGAATACATTGTGCATGTATTTGGTCAACTCGGCCTCAAGCGGCGTCATTACGGTGAATTTCTTACCCACGAAAATCTTCGTCAGCAGGTCCTGTGCGCCGGTGAAGACCATCGTCTGCTTGTTGAAATCCTCGATGAACGTACGCTCGGTCAGGAACTCCGGCATGTAGCATACATTGTGACCTGTTTCACGAGAAAGCATCTCACTCGTACCCGGAAGAATAGTGGTACGCACAAATACAGGCACATCCGGCAATTTCTTGATCAATTCCTTCATCAAGGTCAAATCCTGTGTGCCGTCTTCCTCTGTCGGCACGTGAATCTGCAGAAAGGCGATGTCGACATTACTTAAATCGTCATTGTATCCCTTATAGGGATCGCTGATGAACAACTTGCAATCCGGATTGTTGTTCTCCAGCCAGTTTTTCAGGGCTCCGCCCACGAAGCCGCATCCAATAATTCCAACGTTAATCATGTTATTGTGTTTTTTTTAATTGTGATTGTATGTTTATGCTATGTTTAACCTATGTTTGTGCTGTTGTCAATCTGAAAATCCTTATTTAGGCACATACAAATTAGCCTGCAAAGATACAACATTTTTTTTATATGTGCAAGCGCGCGTGAACTTTTTTACAAAAAAGTAGGTATATACGCGAAAAAAACAAAAATTTGAAATCAAAAATTTGAAATCTGAATTAATTGTTGTACCTTTGCATCGTATTTTGGCTTATTATGTGCCTATAACTAAAAATTAACGATAAAATGAAACAATTCAAATTGTGGAATACGATCTGCGGATGGCTCGTTTTTGGAGTCGCAGCAGCTACGTATCTCCTGACGATGGAACCGACCGCTTCCTTCTGGGACTGCGGCGAGTTCATCTCCAGCGCGTGGAAACTCGACGTTGGACACCCGCCCGGAGCACCGTTCTTCATGCTCATGGGGCGTTTCTTCAGTCTGTTTGCGTCCGACACGGCGCATGTAGCCATGTGTGTCAATGCCCTTTCCGCATTGGCCAGTGCCTTCACCATTCTTTTCTTGTTCTGGACGATAACCGCCCTGGCCAAGAAGTTGGTTCAACCTGACACGCTGTGGAAAGGCATCGCTCTTCTCGGCGCAGGAACGGTAGGAGCATTGGCTTACACTTTCTCCGATACGTTCTGGTTTTCGGCTGTAGAAGGTGAAGTGTATGCCTCTTCATCGCTCTTCACGGCAGTGGTCTTCTGGCTTATCCTCAAGTGGGATGAACAGGCTGACGAAGAGGGTTCGGATCGTTGGCTGATTGCTATTGCGTACCTCATGGGACTCTCCATCGGTGTGCACTTGTTGAACTTGCTGACTATCCCGGCCATCGGACTCGTTTATTACTTCCGTAAGTACGAGTTCTCGTGGAAAGGCCTGATTTACGCTTTCCTCGCTTCGTGTGCTGTGCTGCTGGTCATCCTGTATGGCATTATTCCGGGCGTTCCGACGCTCATCGGATGGTTCGAGCTGATGTTTGTCAATGGCTTCGGATGTCCGTTCAATACAGGCCTCGCAGTATGTCTGGTACTCATCGCGGCTTTCTTGACTTGGGCCATCTGGTACACCCGCAAGAGACAATGGCGTTGGCTCAACACGGCCGCTGTCATGGTGACGGTTATCCTCATCGGTTACAGCTCGTATGCAGCCCTTGTCATCCGTTCCAATGCCGATACGCCGATGGACCAGAACAGTCCGGATAACGTCTTCTCGCTCAAGTATTACCTCAATCGTGAGCAGTACGGCGATCGTCCTCTGTTCTACGGCCAGGCTTATAATGCCCCGGTTGAGCTGCGCGTGGAAGGCAACATGTGTATTCCTGTAGAGAAAATCGGCCATGCACAGTATGCCCCGGCTCCGAAAGTAGAAGGAGAACCGGACCATTACGTAGTAACCGGTCATAAGAGCTCGTACAAATATATGTCGCAGTTCTGTATGCCGTTCCCGCGCATGTATTCCAGTCAAGGAAGCCATGTATCGGCATATAAGGAGTGGGCGAATGTCAAAGGCAAACGCGTTCGTTATGAATACTGCGGACAGCAGAAGACGGACTATTGTCCGACCTTCGGAGAGAATCTCCGTTTCTTCTTCCGTTATCAGGTTAACTTCATGTACTGGCGTTATTTCATGTGGAATTTCGCCGGGCGTCAGAATGACCTTCAGTCCTATGGCGATATTACCAAAGGTAACTGGATCTCCGGTATTCCGTTCATCGATAATGCCATGTTGGGCGACCAGAGCCTGCTGCCGACCGAACTCAAGGAGAACAAAGGCCATAACGTCTATTATTTCCTGCCGCTGCTCCTTGGTATCATCGGTATCGTTTGGCAGATCGGCAAGCGCGATGGCGAAGGAAAAGCCAAAGGCTTGGAGAACTTCACGCTGACTTTCTTGCTCTTCTTCCTGACCGGTCTGGCTATCGTCATGTACCTCAACCAGACGCCGTACCAGCCGCGTGAGCGTGACTATGCGTATGCCGGTTCGTTCTATGCATTCTGTATCTGGATC
>JAFWAK010000015.1 GCA_017507715.1 Paludibacteraceae bacterium
CATGTCGATGGTCTCCATCGTGATGGCCGGTCTGACAGTAACGTACCACCTATTGTAAGCTAATCCCATAGCAATAAAAAAGCGGAGCTTTCGGGCTCCGTTTTTTTTTATTTGTAGAGGAATCGTTTTATCGAGCGCTTCGGCGTTTTCTCGAAGGGTTTGTCCTGCACCTCGATATTCGATACCTTACTGTAAGACGGGATGAGGTTGTTGAGTTTGGCCAGATTGGCTTTCATTAACTCCTGTATCTGCTCCAGGCTCATGCGCTTGGTCAGTGTCTCGTCAGGGAAGACGAGTGCCACCAACTTACCCTCGCGCTCGACGATAAGCGATTCGCCTACCGCCTCCTGGTTATTCAGCTTGTCCTCTATCTCCTCCGGATAGATGTTCTGACCCGACGCGCCGAGGAACATGGTCTTGCTGCGACCCTTGATATAGATATTCTTCTTTTTGTCGAGACGTCCGAGGTCACCTGTCCGCAGCCATCCGTCCTCTGTAAAGGCCGCTTTGGTCGCTTCGGGGTTCTTATAGTAACCTAACATCACATTCTCGCCTTTGACGAGTATCTCTCCGATGCCAGCTTCGTTCGGGTTGTCGATCTTGACGTCCATGCCCATCACCGGTACACCGCCTGTACGGGCTTTGAAGTATTTTGGCGGGTTGCCGCCGATGAGCGGACCGCATTCGGTCATGCCATAGCCGATAGACAGCGGGAAGTGTATGTCCATTAGGCATTTCTCCACAACCGGATTCATGGCTGCGCCGCCGCAGATGAAATAACGCAACTTGCCGCCGAAGGCCTTACGCAGCCCGCTCTTGACGCGGCTCTTGAGGATGGCACCAATCATCGGCGTATGCCAGAACATACGAATCGCCCATTTGCTCAGTGTCGGGTCCAGTTTGGTCTTGTAGATCTTCTCAATGACCAAGGGCACGGTTACTACCAAGTACGGCTGTACTTCGTTGAGCGCCTTGAGCAGGATGGACGGTGTCGGGCTCTTCGTCAGGAAATAGATGTGCGTACCGGCGCTGAGCGGGTAGAGTAGTTCGCATACCTGGCCGAACATGTGGGCCAGAGGGAGCATAGATACGATCTTTTGTCCCGGTTCCACCGGC
Source organism: Paludibacteraceae bacterium (assembly GCA_017507715.1). Lineage (GTDB taxonomy): Bacteria > Bacteroidota > Bacteroidia > Bacteroidales > Paludibacteraceae > Colicola. The sequence continues at coordinate 1,117 of JAFWAK010000015.1, forward strand.
AAAATCTTCATACCTATCTCCACGTTGTTACTGAGCGAACGGCCGTTGAGCATCACGCCCTTCGGACTGCCTGTTGAACCGCTCGTGTAGTTGATCAGCGATAGTTTCTCTGCGTCCGCGGAGAAATAGATATCTTCCGGCTCAATTCCCTGCGGGTATTTGGTCTTGAAGGCTTTGTCTATCTCCTCTTTGCCCGGCACTTGTTCACCTTCCGCCTCGTATAACGCACGCCAGTCCTCCAGCGACAAAGCGGCTTTCAGCTTTGCCGGCATCGTCTGGTGCTGCAGTTCTTTCCATACATACGGACCGACGAACAGCAGTTCGCTATCGGAATGCTCCAATAGATGCGCTATATCTTCTGCCGTGAAGTCCTGCAATATACTTACGCATACACCTTCATAAGCCGCAATGGCCAGGTAAGCCACCGCCCAGTTGGCGCAGTTACGTCCAGCGATAGCAATCTTATCACCCGGCTTGATGCCCATCTGCTCGAATAGCATATGCAGGCGGAGCATCTCGATGGCTAACTCACCGAAGGTGTACTCATGATCCTCGTTGTAGTCGGTCAATGCCGCGTCATTCCACTGGTGCGACATTACCTCCGTCAGATAATTCAGATAATGTTTTGTCATATATCAACAATTTTGCGCTGCAAAATTACTACAAATATTTCATATACGCAAGAGTTTTATAAAAAAAACAAGCGCGTGGTTTCACAATCACGCGCAAGCTCTGACTCCCGAAGGAGTCCCATACTTACTCACTTATTATTTACAGAACGTTATGGGCACCACCCCATAACGCGGGTTGTTACTTTGTACAATTACTTGTACAAGTAACGTTTGATAGACCGTTTCGGCGTCTTCTCAAACTCCGAAGCGACTAATTCAATAGCACTGATCGGGCTATATACCGGCAGGTCTTTATTCACCGCTACGCGGTTTTCTTCCATCTGCTCGGCTATCGTCTTATTGCCTAATATCTTCTTGCCTTCCGCCGATGTATCGGGGAATACCAGCGCCACCAGTTTGCCTTCGCGTTCTACGACAATGGACTCTACTACGCACGGCATCGAGTTCAGTTTGTCCTCCAGCTCCTCCG
>JAFWAK010000128.1 GCA_017507715.1 Paludibacteraceae bacterium
AGCGTAACGAAGACGTGCTGTTCTATGTGTTTGACGCGCGGCAGATGGTCTATTGGTCATCGAATCGCCTAGCTTCGGACGCTATCTACCTGACGGCCTATGATACTTGGCGTGACCAGACTTTCAGTAATGCGCAGACGAAGGTGCGCTGGACGAAGGCGGGAATCTATAATGTGCTGACGGTAGTACCGATGGCTTATACCGAACTGCAGGACTACACGGATATCTCAACGGTTGCTTCGCAGACTTTCTCGTTCCGGAGGTTGTTGGAGTCGAAGGACAAACCTTACGCTTCTTCGCGATTGTATTTCATTCTTTGCCACGTGCTGTTCGGCTTGATCATCTTGCTGGGCATCATCGGTCTGGTACGCAACAAGGGCATCCGTAACATGCGTCTTTCCACGCGTATCACGTATATCATCCTCGCGCCTGTGCTTGCGGTTTTCATTTATATCTTCTTCATGTCGATTAGTTATGTGCACCGCAATAACGAGCAACACCAGCGTCATGACTTACAGATGCGTTCGGAGTATATCCAGTCGTATCTGCGGTCGTTGTATTACTGGGATGTGGCGTTGACGCCTGCGCAGGAACAGGCCTTGTCGGTCGATTTGCATGACTTGGGCTACGACATGAATCAGGATATTCACGTTTATGGTCTGAATGGCGAACTGTTAGCCTCGTCCTCGCCTGTGTTGTTCAATAACGGCGTGCTCTCGCGTCGCATGGCGCCAGAGGCGATTTTCAGCGAAGACCACACAGCGGTTTGCTATGAGTATATCGGCTCGCATCCGTATCTGGTGTCGTATATCCCGTTCCATAACGGTTCGTTCGTGACGATAGGATATATCGCTGTGCCTTATTTCGTGAGCGAGCAGACGCGTAATGCCGCGGTGGATAGACTGCTGGCACGCCTGTTGCCGCCGTATATCCTCGTGCTGCTGTTGGCTTTGCTATTCTCGTTCCTGGCAGCCCGCTCGATGACCGCGCCAATCTCGATGCTCACGGATAAGATGCGGCGGTTTGAGATAGGAGGTAGAGACAATCATATCGACTATCCGTATCACGATGAGTTAGGCGCATTGGTCGACCGGTACAACATGCTGGTGGATCGGGTAGAGGAGAGTGCCGAGCAGTTGGCGCGTGCTGAACGAGAAGGCGCTTGGCGAACGATGGCGCGGCAGATAGCCCATGAGATCAACAATCCTTTGACGCCGATGAAGCTGAACGTCCAGAAGCTGCAACTCAAGCGCGGCTCGGAGGACTTCGATACTTATTTCGACAAGACGACCAAGATGCTTGTGGCGGAGATAGACAATCTCGCGCATATCGCGCAGTCGTTCTCGGCCTTTGCCAAGCAGCCTGAAGTGGTGACGACCGAAGTGGATATAGCAGAGAAACTGTCGAATGTCATTACACTTCAGCGTGCTAACGACGAGCAGATACCTGTGCGGTATGTGGGTGCAGACTCCGGTGTGATGGTGCGTGCCGATAACGAACAAGTGGCGCAGGTGTTTGTCAACATCATCCGTAATGCCCTGCAAGCCTCGCCGACCGACATTATCGTGGTGCTTAATGCCGCATACTCCGACAAGGAAGTGCAGATATCTATTTCCGACGACGGTACGGGTATTCCGGAGGATATTCAGGCCCGTATCTTCCAGCCGAACTTCACGACCAAGTCAAACGGAAACGGTCTGGGTCTGGCTATCTCCAAACATATCGTAGAAGGATCAGGCGGACGCATCGAGTTCGAGACTTCACCGAAGGGCACGACGTTCTACATTTATTTCAAGAAGAGAAAGTCATGATTTTTCGTATCATACAGCCTACCGAAGCACTTAGACCCTATATAACGCGCTACGTATGCGTGCGCGCAGAAGGTTCTACGGATACGATGGCTCCTCCGGAGAATGATCTGCATTTCGTGAACGGTAAGCATGTGCAGGAACTGTTGCCCAATTACGGTAGTTTTGTGTTCATGCGGAATGTGCTGACCGATATCGAAGGTGTTCCTTCCGACGGGCTGACGCTTCTGGGCGCTAATCAGAGGACAATCGGCTTGACCACTGTCAGTGGCTGGTTCGACGGTATGCTGCTGGATTTTGAACCGGGAGGCATGTATGCGCTTTTAGGTATCGATCTGCAGCAGTTGGCCGGCAAGGTGCTGACGGCGAAGGAATACGGAGATCAGGGGCTGTTGCAGTTGGACAGACTCTTCAAACAAACAGAACAACCGGATGAGGTGACGCGTCTGATTGATGCATTCTTTCTTGGCCATTTGCCGCATAAAGAAGACCTTAATTATACGCGCTTGCGCAAAGTAATAGCGGCATGCGACGAGGCGAGAGGCAATATATCGGCTGCGCAGATGGCGTCTGTGGCATGCCTTGGAGAACGGCAGTTCCTGCGCATCTTCCGTAATTATGTCGGTGTTCCGCCTAAACAATTCATTCGTCTGCGACGTTTTCATAAGGCCATTCAGTACATGCAGCAGCAATCAGCGGCAGGCAAACCCATCGATTTGATGCAAGTGGCTCTGCAGCATGGTTATTATGATTTAAGCCATATGGCGATGGAGTTTCAGCAGATGGGATGCGTCTCACCAAGCCATTTCCGCATGTTAGGTATCCCGTTAACAGCAGATTTTTCCGTCTTTTTTGCATAAAAAATAACAAATGTCCGTTTTTTCATATCCCATATTCGCAAAAAGCAGTACTTTTGCAGCAGATTTTGAAATTATGGATAAACATATGGCAAAAATGAAAAGAACATTCTTTTTAGGTATCCTTTTAGCAGTACTGGCAATTATACCGGTTTCGGCAGAGACCGTAAAGGGAAGTGTGATAGACACGAAGGGCGAACCGATGCCGTTTGTGACCATCTCCGTATTATCGTCGGATTCGACACTTCTCACAGGCGCAATCACGAATGACGATGGTTCGTATGCCATAGAGGTGAATGCGAAGGATTATATCCTTCAGGCCTCCTATGTGGGTTATCAGACGGTATTCGGCGGACCGGACTTCGTGTTGCGCGAAGAGACCGAGCATCTGCAGGAACTAGAGGTCAAAGCCAAGAAACCGCTTATTGAGCGGCAGATGGATAAACTGGTGGTGAACGTAAGTGCCTCGCCATTGTCGGCCGGTTCAAACGGAAATGATATTTTGCGTCGTGCCCCCGGTGTGCGTATTGACAAGGATGGCAATATTACCGTTAACGGTAAGAGTGTGGAGATATGGGTGGATGGCAAGCCTTCTTATCTGAGCGGCCAGCAGCTCAAAGCGATGCTCGACGGAACAGACGGCAACACCATCGAGAAAATCGAGATTATCTCCAATCCTTCGGCGAAATATGACGCTTCGGGACAAGGCGGAATCATCAATATCAAGACCAAGCGCAACATGATGAAGGGCTTGAACGGTATGCTCTCGGCCGGCTACGGAGGCATGTATTTCGGCGATGTGAAACGTTGGCTGCAGATGGATATGGTCTCGCTAAACCTCAACTACCGCAGTGAGAAGACCTATACCTTCGGCCAGTTCACACAGGTGTTTGCGCAGAATGATATCGATTTCGAGTCTTATCGCAAGACGCCGTACTTGGAGAACTACTCCTATTCGGGCTACAACATGAATTTCCAGTATTACATGCTCAAAGTCGGAAATGACTGGTATATCGACTCGGTCAATACGCTCGGTTTCATCCTGCAAGTTCCATACATGGATATAAACCAGCAGATTATGCCCGGTCGTAATTATGCGTATATCTACAGCCCGTTGGATTCCATCAACAGTAAGACCGAAACGCAGAACCGTCTGCAAGCGCCGCAACACACGGCCAACCTGAACTATACCCACACCTTCTCGGAGGCGCTTGAAAGGGAACTGACGGTTAATGTGGACTATAACCGCTATAACAACAAACAAGCGAATTATCAGGAGACGCGCTATGACAAACCCTATTTAGGGAATACCCAACTTGGTTTGAATATCAACAGTCGTCAAGTTGTGAATATTTATAGCGCCAAGCTGGATTTCCAGACTAAGTTCTGGCAGACGGGTATGATTGAGTGTGGCGTGAAGTACGGTCTCTCGTCTACCAGCAACCAAATGCTGACGGACTCGGCGGTGAATGGAATGGGGCTGCCGCCAGATACCAGTGCCTTCCGCTATGACGAACACGTAGCTGCGGCTTATATCAGTGTGGGCAAGCAGTTTGGCGAGCATTGGTCGGTTAAAGTCGGTCTGCGCGGCGAATATACTTTCAGTCACGGCGATTGGAAAACAGCCGATTCTGTGACGAATAAGTCCTATTTTGATCCCTTCCCGACGGCCTACGTGGGCTATACCTCTTCGCCGCTGGGCAAACTGCAGCAACCTATTTCCGTCAGTGCCAGTTATACTCGTCGTATCAAACGACCAAATTATTGGATGATGAATCCCTTCAAGACCTACGTGGACGCTTACAGTTATCAGAAAGGTAATACGGAACTGACACCTGAATTTAATAATGATGTGGAGGTCCATTTCTCATGGACACAGTACCTGAATGTCACCTTTAATTTCGCACACACGCAGGATATGTTCTCCTCGAAAACGACGATAGAGGCAAACGGTATGGGCTATTCACAATGGATTAATTTCGGTACATGCACTACGCACGGTGGAAATATCTCGTTGACTGAACTGCCGATTGTGCCGAAGTACGTAACTTTGGAGGACGGCACGAGAATGATGCAAGGTGCATGGCTTGCATTGACAGTCAATGCCGGATGGTTGCATTTTATCAATAAGTCGTACGAGAAACAGGCAGACGGCACACCGGTCTACGAGAACCGCAGCCACTACGGCTACGCAGGCGGTACGCTTTCGGCCTATTTGCCAAAGGACTGGACGATGACGTTTGATGGCAACTGGTCAAGCCCGATGCTTACCGGTTATAACAGGTCCGGAAGTACGTATTTCCTGAGCTTCGGTATCCGCAAGATGTATATGAAGAAGGGCTTGATATTCAACCTGAATGTGCAGGACTTGGCGCGTTCTTTGTCATTTGAGAATACGGATATGGGTCAGAAAGAAGGCTATGAGAGCAGGTATCGCAATACCGTTCGTCAGCAGCGTGTGATGTTCTCGCTCACGTGGATGTTTGGTCAATACCAGCAACATAAGCAGCGTAAAGTAGGCGATATGGACGAACTCAATCGTCTCGGTGGCGGTGGTGGCGTATCGTCCGGTAATTAATAAAAATTCGAAAAAAGTGACATGCCTCTTGCGTATGTCATTTTTTTTGTGTACCTTTGCAGTCGCAAAGGTTTTGCAATACATTTAACACAAATACCAAAACACATAAAACAAGGAAAGTACAAACAATTATGCAGCAGTTGGCTGCGAAGCATCCGGGCGAGGCAGAATATCTGCAAGCCGTTCAAGAAGTGTTGGAGTCTATCGAAGAGGTGTATAATCAGCACCCCGAGTTCGAGCAGGCGAAGATTGTAGAGCGTATGGTGGAGCCCGATCGTATCTTCACGTTCCGCGTAACGTGGATTGATGACCAGGGTGAAGTGCAGACGAACCTCGGTTACCGCGTGCAGTTCAACAGCGCTATCGGCCCGTACAAGGGTGGCCTTCGTTTCCACCGCGCCGTAACGCCGTCTATGTTGAAGTTCCTGGGCTTCGAGCAGACCTTCAAGAATGCGCTGACGACCCTTCCGATGGGTGGCGCAAAGGGAGGTTCTGACTTTGACCCGGTCGGCAAGAGCGATGCGGAAATCATGCGTTTCTGCCAGGCCTTCATGCTGGAACTCTGGCGTTGCATCGGTCCGGATCAGGATATTCCGGCAGGTGACGTCGGTGTCGGCGGTCGCGAGATAGGTTTCCTCAATGGCATGTACCAGAAGCTCGCACGTGAGTATCATACGGGCGTGTTGACGGGCAAGGGCATGACATGGGGCGGTTCGATTCTGCGTCCGGAGGCTACCGGTTTTGGCGCACTCTATTTCACGCAGCATCTGCTGCATACTGCCGGCAAAGATATCAAGGGCAAGAAAGTGGCTATCTCCGGCTTTGGTAACGTAGCTTGGGGCGCAGCTACCAAGGCCATCGAACTGGGCGCTAAGGTGGTAGCTATCAGCGGTCCGGACGGTGTAGTGGCTATCCCGAACGGCATCACTAAGGAGATGATTGACTATATGCTCGTAATGCGTGCGTCGAACCGTAATAAAGTACAAGATATGGCGGATAAGTTCCCGAAGGACTGCCAGTTCACGGAAGGCAAGAAGGCATGGTCCGTACCGTGCGACATCGCGCTGCCGTGTGCATTCCAGAATGAGTTGTCAGAGGACGATGCGAAGGAACTGAAGGCTAATGGCTGCTGGTGCTGCTGCGAGGTATCGAATATGGGCTGCCAACCGGGCGCTATTCATTTCTTCCAGAAGAACGGCGTATACTTTGCGCCGGGCAAGGCTGTTAACGCAGGTGGCGTGGCAACCTCCGGTCTCGAGATGACCCAGAATGCCGAGCACCTCAGTTGGACGGGTAAGGAAGTAGACGAGCGTCTGCATCATATCATGGAGTCCATCCACGAGCAGTGTGTTCGTTATGGTACCCAACCGGACGGCACGGTGGACTACGTTAAAGGCGCAAACATCGCCGGCTTTATGAAAGTGGCAACGGCCATGTTGGAGCAAGGAATTATCTAAAACAAAAATCCTCCTCCCCTCCTTTTAAGGAGGGGTAGGGGGTTGGCTTTATATTATGTATACCGATTTTCAGAAACATCTGCAGAATACCTTGGCGGAGATCAAGGAGGCAGGACTCTATAAGAACGAACGCGTGATTATCACGCCGCAGTCGTCAGGTATCGCCGTAGAGGGCGGGCAGGAAGTGATTAATTTCTGCGCCAATAACTACCTCGGCTTGGCGGATAACAAAGAGCTCATCGAGGCTGCGAAAGCCCGTATGGATGCGCGTGGCTACGGAATGGCTTCCGTACGTTTCATCTGCGGTACGCAGGATACGCATAAGGAGTTGGAGCGCGTCATCTCGGATTTCTTCGGCACGGAGGATACGATTCTCTATGCGGCTTGCTTTGACGCCAACGGAGGTCTCTTCGAACCGCTGTTGACCGAAGAGGATGCCATCATCTCCGATGCACTCAACCATGCTTCGATCATCGACGGTGTGCGTCTCTGTAAGGCCGTTCGTTACCGTTATGCCAATGGCGATATGGCGGACCTGGAGGAGCAGCTCAAGAAAGCACAGGCACAGCGTTTCCGTATCATCGCCACCGATGGTGTCTTCTCGATGGACGGTAATGTATGCCCGCTGGATAAGATTTATGAACTGGCGCAGAAATACAACGCCCTCGTCATGGTGGACGAGAGTCACTCGGCCGGCGTGGTCGGCAAGACCGGACACGGTGTTACCGAACTCTATAACATGCGTGGCAAAGTGGAGATCATCACCGGCACGCTCGGAAAAGCCTTCGGCGGCTCGGTAGGCGGCTTCACGACGGGTAAGAAAGAGATTATCGACCTCCTCCGTCAGCGTTCGCGTCCGTACCTCTTTTCGAATTCTATCCCGCCGATGATTGCGGCTGCGGGTATTAAGACTTTCGAGATTCTCACGCGTTCCAACGAGCTCCAAGACCGTCTGCACGACAACACAGCCTATTTCGTTGAGCATATGAAGGCCGCGGGCTTTGATATCAAACCGACGCAGTCCGCTATCTGTGCTGTCATGCTCTATGACGCTCGTTTGAGCCAGGAGTTTGCGGCAGAGTTGCAGAAAGAAGGTATCTATGTCACGGGCTTCTATTATCCGGTGGTTCCGAAGGGACAGGCACGTATCCGCGTACAGGTTTCTGCGGCGCATACACGAGAACAATTGGATAAGTGTATCGCGGCTTTCACAAAGATTGGCACGAAACTTGCTGTATTAAAAAATAAATAATAACAACCCCAACGGCAAGGGG
>JAFWAK010000016.1 GCA_017507715.1 Paludibacteraceae bacterium
AGGTACCCCCAGAAGTTATAGTCACTCATCGGACTCACTGCGCCATAAGTGCCGTAACCCGTGGCTGCCTCGTAATTGCCGTTTGACATCATGTCGTCCATCGTGCCCGAGATTGGATAAAACTCCTTGTAGATATACGTCTTTTCTCCATCCGTCGTAAAGGCATCTACAGTGAAAGTCTGCGGCTGGCCATCCTCTTTCTTATATTCTACGCCATCCACTATCCATACATAGTCGTTGGCGGGGGCTGCATCTTGCGGAACCAGTGTAAGAGCTGCTCCGGTAAGTGTGTCACGATGAATAACATCCATGGCCTGCTTGGCATTCGGTACTTGGATGGTGATACTACTGGTGCAAGAACTCTGTCCGGTGAAATGTGCGGTTGCCGTATATTCTATGCCGTCGGTAGTCGCAGCCGGTACTCCTGTCAGCGAGAACGACTGCGGGCTCTTAGGAGCATCTATCGTCACCGATTTTCCCTGACATTCTACAATCAGTTTGCCGTTGGGTTCGCCGAAAGCCACCATACCATCCAAGGTGAACGTGTTATTATCCGCATTAACGGCCGAGATGGCTGTTTCAAAAGAGGTGATGGAGCAGTCCAGCGCACATTTATCTGCATCGGGCCGTATATGAATCAGGCGTCTGCCGGATGGCTGGCTGGAATAGAGATAATAATATATGCCTGACGTTGCTATAGGCGAAGGCAGGTTGATCAGCGTATCTATATTCCGCTCCCCGTCACGCACCTGACCGGCATACGCATCAATCGAGTTCCACGTCGTTCCATTGGTTGAGTAGAACCATCCGTGACCATGAATCGTACTATAGTCGTAATCCGTCTTCGTGCTGTTCAGTTTGGCCTTCAGCGAAAAGGGATTGCCTGCCGATTCCGGGCAAACGGAGATATTCTCCGCCGTGAGTTGGCTGCTGTACGAACTGATCTTACCGACAGCCGGAGTGTACATCTTCCAGCGATGACTGGCATCATTGAAATTATCTATACAGTTCCAATCATTCGGAATGTCGATATCCGGCGACTGGTTCCACTTGCTGCCCCAATCGGCTGCCGTGCCGCGTACCACAATAACTTTCGAATAAGTATGAGCGGACGCAAAAGTAGCCTTATAGATATCTCCGTCTGCCTTGGTCAGTTGCACCCACTCATAGTTGGTATTCTCAAAGAAATAGAGGTATAGTTTGGCACCGTCTTTGGACCAATCGCCTATGGCGTCACTCTGTTTGGCATTGACGTAAATCTCTTCTCCTTGCACGAAAGTACGTGCGCTCATGCTCAACGCCATGCTTATCAACAGTCCGAATACTATATATCTTGCGTTTTTCATAATACGTCCTCCTTATTGAATCTCACTCTGTTTTTGAACCACTTTCACTTCCGCACGGCGGTCGAGCGGCAACTCATGGTTGACGTTCTCCTCGTTCGGGATTAACGAGCCGTGACCTATCACGATGACTCGGTCTTTGTCAATGCCCTGTGCTACAAGATATTTAGCGACCGCCTTGGCGCGGTTATATGCCAGTTTCTCGTTGTGTTTGCGTTGACCTTCTTCTGAAGCGTGACCGTCAATGGATATCTTGGCATCTGGAACTTTGTTCAGCACGCCCACAATCGATGACAGGTATTTCTGCGAAGCCTCTGACAATTTGTAACTGTCATAGTCAAAGTAAATCTTGTTGAACTTCTCCACTTCTTCGGCAGCTTTGGCAATATGTGCGCGTGTCAGTGTGTCAATACGTTCCGTAATTATTGTATCACGACGGGCTATCTGTTGAACCAGGGTGTCCTGACGCGTGAAATAATCGAAATAGTCAATGGTGTTATGTTTGTCTTTGCCTATGTGGTGCCAGTGAATACCTACTTTCAGTCCGGCCTCATAAGGGTGCGAAGACTTGGTGGTATTGAGTGCGTATGCGCCAGTATAATCCTCCATAAAATCGAAGGTGTCGTCTTTCCAGCCTAACTCATGTTTCTCGGACTTGTTCGCTTCATTAGCACCGCATTGGAAATAGCCACCGACAAATAAGTCGATTTGTCGGGTAAGGGCGATGATGGCTCCCAGGTCAGCAAAGATTGTTGCCTGCGGATTGACGGCCAGTTTGCCTTTAGCAGACTCTTCCTGAGTATAGTCTTTCGTGCCGAACTCATGCATGTCCGTTAGCGTCAAGTCCCATGCCGGATAATATCCCGAGTGCATCACTTGGCCTTTCGTTACACGGTATGAGTTCATCACCGCAAAAGTCGGAGCGACACCCACGGCTGCAAACAGACCGGCTTTTTTGCCCTCTTTCCGGTATTGAAATTGCAGCGAGATAGGAATGCCCACATTATGTGTTATCTGGCGTTCATTCCATTCCACGACCTCCGAAGTATGCGTGTAATGCTGTTCCAAATCGGTATCTTCTTGGTCTTCCCAGGTATAGGTACCGCCGAGGTGTGCGATGGATGTGTTGGTGGTAAACCATGCACCGATACCGACACCTACATTCGGATGGAAGAAATATGCGTATTGCAGTTGAATCAACGGACTAACAAAGCCGTTTACCTTGTTGTTCCCGTCGTTAAAACCGTATCCTAACGAACCGTAACTGGCTCCTACATAGGCTTCCAGATAGTGACCTCTCCGGTCGGTGGAGTCTACGCGAATGATTTCTTCGCGCTGTTGCGCGGTACTGTCAGGCACGTATGCTATCTGCGTTAGTGTGTCGACATAATGATGAATCGTGGTTATCTCCACGCGCGTCAAACTATCCGGTGTCTTCTTTAACTCCGGTGTATCTTCCATAGCAAAAACCTGCTCAGACACTTCCGTGCGGTCGGGCGTTTGAGCCTGACGCATAATACGCACCGTGTCATTTTGCGCAGACAGTGCAAGAGGGAATAGAAGTGCTACAATGAAACATCTGTTTCTCATGGTATAAGTTGTGTTTTATTTTGTGACTCGCCCGAGAATCGAACTCGGATTTGAGCTTTAGGAGAGCCCCGTTCTATCCATTGAACTAGCAAGTCTTATTGTTACCAATTAGCAACGCGATGGGAACTCCCCGTATTCCTCAAACGTATAATTAAGGAAATCGTTCATCGGCTTTCCGGCCTTTGCTATCTCAACGATTTTGTCGATGAAATCGGGCGAACTGACATCCTCATCCGTCAATGGCGTGCTGAACGTGTAGGCTCTGTGCTTCAGCCAGTCTGCGTGCTTGAAGGCCGGGTCAAAACCTGCCGGCACTTTCTTCAGTCCGCCCCACATGGTGTCAAAATCCTGCCCGAAATACTTCTGCCAACTCGGCGCAGCCATGATATCTTCCACCTCCTCGTAATTTGCTTCTATCTCCTTCCGCAACGCGTCTAACAACTCTTTGCCCGGGTCCCATATACCGCCTGCAAACATGCACTCGCCCGGTTGGATGTGCACATAATAGCCGCCTCGCATCGAGTGCTTGCCCCATGTGCGCGGCTGACCGGGTACGCCTGTTGCCGGAAAACAACCGAACCACTCTTTGTACGGTCGTTTGTCATGACTGAAACGCACATCGCGATAGATACGCCAGATACAGTCTTTCGGTTGTAGAACCGCCAACGAAGGGTCGAGTGCCGACAAGCGCTTGATATACTCCGTGCTGAACGCTACAAACGTAGCGTGGCATCGTTGGTACCACTCCTTATGCTCGGCAAACCACTCTCGATTGTTATTTGCCGACAATTCCGTCAGAAATTCTAAAACCTCTTTCATTCGTCAACTATTTAATTTCCCCATGCATCGTTTCAGCCCGTCGAGCCAATAGGGGATTTCAACGCCGAACGTCTTCTTGAATTTCGATTTGTCCAGCACGCTGTAGTGGGGACGGGGGGTCTTGTATTGATATTCTTCCGATAAAATCGGGCGAACTTGACATTTTGTAATACCCGCCAACTCATGGATGGCCAGCGTGAAGTCGTACCAACTGCACACACCTTCATTCGTGAAATGATAGATGCCCGGACGCCAAACCGGCGACTCGATGACGGTATAGATTGCATGTGCAAGGTCTGCTGCGTATGTCGGCGTGCCGATCTGGTCAAAGACCACACCCAACTGCTCTTTCTCCTTGCCCAAACGAATCATCGTCTTCACGAAGTTGTTGCCAAACGACGAATAGAGCCATGCCGTTCTCAGGATAGCCGCTTCCGGACAAACCGCCAACAGTCTCTTCTCGCCTTCGTACTTTGTACGCCCGTAAGCGGTACGCGGTGCTACAGGATCTGTCTCGCGGCACGGCACATGCTCGTCGCCCGAGAAGACATAGTCCGTACTCACGTGAATGACCTTCACGCCCTGACTTCCCAGCACGCTCAGCGCCTCTGCGTTGATTTTCATGGCGGTGGCTTCGTCCTCTTCCGCCTTATCCACATTCGTGTATGCCGCGCAATTGACAATCAGCTCAATGCCCTGTGCCTCAATAAATGCCGACACAGCCGCCTTGTCCGTGATATCCAGTTCCTCTACGTCCGTGAAGAAATACTGATGAGCGGGATGCGACTCGCTCAACACCCGCATCTCATTGCCCAGTTGCCCGTTACAGCCTGTAATTAGTATATTCACAATTCTTAATTTTAATTCTCAAAACGGATTGTCTAAATCCCGCAGAAGGGGATGTTTGGTATCCTTGGCGCTGATGATCCGCAAATCCTCCGGTATCTGCCAGTCAATCGCCAGATCCGGGTCGTTCAGCAGAATACCGCCGTCTGCTTCCGGATGATAGAGGTTGTCACATTTGTACGTGAAGATAGCCTGATTGCTCAGCACCGAAAAACCATGCGCAAACCCGCGCGGGATGAAGAACTGCCGCTTGTTCTCCTCGCTCAACTCTACGCTGTACCATTGACCGTATGTCGGACTGTCTTTGCGCAAATCTACTGCTACATCTAACACGCGACCCACTGTGCAGCATACCAATTTGGCCTGGCTGTACGGAGGACGTTGGAAATGCAGACCACGTACCACGCCATAACTCGAGCATGACTGGTTATCTTGTACAAAAACGGTGTCTATGCCGGCCTCGCGGTAACGCTGTTCATTGTATGTCTCCACAAAATATCCGCGTGCGTCTTTGAACACCTGCGGCTCAATAACTAATAGCCCCTCAATGGGAGTTTTGATAATATTCATATCCCTTTCGTCAAATTTGCGTGCAAATTTACTGCTTTTTTTTGACATGTGCAAATAAAAAAAATATCACAAAAACTGTATATATACATAGTATATATACATATAAAGCACGCATGTTACTACTTTTTACGCCCAACATTTGCATATGTCATTTTTTTGAACTATGCAAGTGAAATAAGATCTTGCGGTGAGGAATTTTCAAAAGAAATCTTCGGTTGCAAGAAGACAAGTCTTAGATAAGGTGGGCTAATTTTTGCAAAAGGGCGTGACAAGCGCGGTCGATATCGGTGTATGCGGCCTCAAAATCTCCGGTGTACCAAGGGTCGGCTACATCTCTTAACTCCTCCAACCAATGCATCATCAGCGAAACCTTATGATCCGTGTCGTCGCCGATAATACGTTCCAGCCAACGTAGGTTAGATCGGTCCGCGCAGATGATATAGTCGTAGTATGCGTAGTCCGCCCGGGTGATCTGTCGTGCCGCATGGTATTCAAACGGAATACCTTTCTCCCGTAACTTACGCTTAGCCGGCGGATAGATGTCATTGCCGATTTCTTCCGTGGAAACGGCCGCAGAGGCTATCTCAAACGACTCCGAGACACCTGCACGGCGGCAGAGTTCTTTCATCACCATCTCCGCCATCACCGACCGGCAGATATTACCGTGACATATGAATAGTATCTTAATCATCCACGCGCCTTTTTGATTTCTTCATACGTAAACCCTCTTTGCAGCAAGAACCGCAGACGCTTTTCTTCGCTGTCTTTCTTGCGGGACGCCATGAGTGCGCGGAGGTTATTGGTATAAACCGATTCGTCTATCTGGTCCAGCGCCTCGCGAATGTTCGTCTCCGGCAGCTGAAGAGCACGCAGTCCAGCTTGGATTTTTATGCGTCCCCAACTCTGATACGCCACTTTGTCATGCACATAAGCACGACAGAAACGCTCGTCATCCAGAAAGCCGTTAGCATACAGATTTTCCTCGATTCCATCGAACAAATCTGAAGGCGCACCCCATTCGTACAACTTCCTTCTGACGTCCGCAGCACAATGCTCGGCACGGGCACAATAGACTTGCACCTTACTGATCCATTCGGCTTTCGATAATTCGCGGTTTTCCATAGATGTCGTAGTGTATATGTATGTCTGTGTATCCCAATTCTTTCAGCATCGCTGTTAACTCTGACGGATAGGCCTCATTGATTTCAAAGAACAAGTAGCCTACCCCCGGCCACTTCCTGAAGGAAAGGGAGTATAACTCGGCAATGCGCCGATAGAAAAGCAACGGGTCGTTGTCCGGCACGAACAATGCAGAAGCCGGTTCGTAGTTCAATACATTCGGTCGCATGGCGGCTTTCTCTTTCTCGCAGATATACGGCGGGTTGGAAACGACGATGTCGTATTGGCGATTTTGTTCGTTGGAATCGAGGATATCTGCCACTTTGAATGCTACTTCCACACCGTTTATGCGGGCATTTTCTTTCGCGACCTCAATGGCTTCTGCGGAGATGTCGATACCCGTTATCTGCCATTCCGGATGACGCTTCTTCAAGGCAATGGCGATACAACCAGAACCGGTTCCGATATCAAGGACCCGGCAATTGGTAACAGGTAATTGGTAATTGGCGATTTTTTCGACAAGTTCTGCTGTTTCGGGTCTGGGAATCAAGGTGTCAGGAGTTACTTTCAAGTCCAGTCCGCACCATAAAGTGTGTCCGAAAATATACTGAATAGGCTCAAAATGCAATAAACGGTCAATTATTGTTTGCAGATTTGGAAAATTTGTTGTACCTTTGTACCCGAATTGCAGTTGTGTCCGGTTGCAGCCTGTCAGTTCTTCGGCTATCCACCATGCCAAAGCCTCTGCCTCATCGGTAGGATAAACGGCCTGTAACTGCGCTGCTATGGATTGAATAAATTCTTTCACGCTGCAAAGGTAATAAAAATAAATGGAATACGCAAATTATATAGCGCGTTGTATTGAAATTGCTCGTCGCGGAGAGTATTTTGTGGCACCCAACCCGATGGTAGGTGCGGTTTTGGCCGATGCCGACGGACAGATTCTTGCCGAAGGCTGGCACGAGCAATTCGGTGGTCCTCATGCGGAAGTGAACTGCTTCACTAAAATTAAAAATTCAAAATTAAAAATTCAAAATTTCAAAGACTGCACACTCTTTGTGAGTTTGGAACCGTGTAGTCATTACGGCAAGACGCCTCCCTGCGCCAAGTTGATTATTGAGAAAGGCGTCGGACGGGTTGTTGTAGGTATGTTAGATCCAAATCCGTTAGTGGCCGGTAAAGGTGTGCAGATGTTGCGCGAAGCGGGCATAGAAGTGGTGGTCGGTGTGTTGGAAGATGAATGCCGCGAACTGAACAAGCGTTTCCTTTGTCTCCATGAGCAACACCGCCCTTATGTCATCCTCAAGTGGGCACAGACGGCCGACGGGTTTATCGACATCCATCGAGAATTAAAAACATCGGATTTGCACCTTAATGGTGCATTGGCTATCTCGACACCGGAGACGAAGAAGCTGGTTCATAAACTGCGGGCGGAGAATATGGCTATTATGGTTGGTACCAATACGGTGCTATTAGATAATCCGCAACTGCTGAATACCCACTGGGAGGGAAGAAACCCGATTCGCGTGACCTTGGACCGGCATAACAGAATACCTGCCGATGCACGAATTTTCTCCGATGGAATCGAGACAATTGTCTATCGTGACCGCACCGACTGGCCCTTTGTGTTGAACGATTTGGCGAAACGAAATATCCACTCCATCGTAGTGGAAGGCGGTGCTAAATTGTTGGCACATATCCTTGAGACGGGCATCTGGGATGAGTTGCATATTGAAGTGGCTCCGGAACTGACGATAGGGGACGGAGTGGCAGCTCCGAAAATCGCCTTACCCGATACTTTCGAGACTGTCGATGGGCATCCATTATACACAATTTACAATAAATTTGTAAAAAAATAGCCTAAAAATTTGGCTATATCAAAAAAAAGCAGTATTTTTGCAGCCGCTTTTGAGAGAAAGCACTATTAATGCCACGAAGTTGCGATGACAGATCCGGCTTTAGTGGTGATTGTATAACTCAAAAAATAACACAGAAATGTATTTAACTTCTGAGAAAAAAGCTGAGTTGTTCGCTAAATACGGCAACGATGCAAAAAACACCGGTTCTGCTGAGAGCCAAATCGCTTTGTTCACTTTCCGTATCAACCACTTGACGGAGCACTTGAAAGAGAACCGCAAGGACTTTGGTACAGAGCGCGCACTGACCGCACTGGTAGGTAAGCGTCGTCGCATGCTGGATTACCTGAAGGCAAAAGACATCGAGCGTTATCGTGCTATCATCAAAGAGCTGGGTATCCGTAAGTAATTTACCGGAAAATTTCGGAAAAGAATGGCATACTATTGTGTATGTCATTCTTTTTTAGTATCTTTGCACCCGCAAAGATATATCTATCTAAGTGATCGAGATTAACCCCTACATAGAGCACGCGGTCTTGGTGGGTCTAATAACGCCAAGTCAACCAGAGGAACGTACGAAAGAGTACCTCGATGAGCTGGCTTTCCTGGCCGACACACATGGTATCGTTCCGGTCAAACGGTTTACGCAACGCTTGGACCAACCCAATACGGCTACATATGTAGGCGAAGGCAAACTGGAGGAGATTCGGCAATATATAATCGAGCGAGAAGAGTCGAGAGACGAGGGTCGAGAGTTGGTAGATGTAGTCATCTTTGATGACGAACTGAGTCCGCGTCAGATTCGTAACCTCGAGAAAGCCATCAATCATCGCGACCGGAGCGGCTCTGGAGCCAAACAGCCATTCGGGTCAGTCCGTGTTATCGACCGCACGATACTCATCTTAGAGATTTTCCTTCAACGCGCCCAGACCAGTTACGCCAAGACGCAAGTCGAGATGGCGCACTTGCAGTACATGCTGCCTCGTCTGACGCGTATGTGGAGCCACTTGGACCGTCAACGCGGTGGTGGGGGTACCAACCGTGGCATGGGTGAGACCCAGATTGAGGCCGACAAGCGTGTGATAGGTCAACGCATCGCCTTGCTGCGTGAGCAACTCAAGACTATCGACAAGCAGATGGCGACGCAGCGTCAGCACCGCGGCAAGATGGTTCGCGTGGCATTGGTCGGCTATACGAACGTAGGCAAGTCCACGCTGATGAACCTTCTCAGTAAGTCCGATGTGTTCGCGGAAAACAAACTCTTTGCCACCCTCGACACCACAGTGCGTAAGGTGACGATAGAAAATCTGCCTTTCCTGCTCTCCGATACAGTCGGTTTCATCCGCAAACTGCCGCACCATCTGGTTGAGTCCTTCAAATCGACACTGGACGAGGTGCGCGAAGCCGATTTGTTGGTGCATGTGGTGGATATCAGCCATCCGAATTTCGAAGAGCAGTATGAAGTGGTAGAGAAGACGATAAATGAACTGACAGCCTCACCCCAACCCTCCTCTAAAGGGAAGGGAGAGGACCGAAAGGATATTCCACGCATAGTCGTATTCAACAAGATAGACAATTTTACGTATATTCCAAAGGAGGAAGACGACCTGACACCGGTATTGCGCGAGAACCTCTCGCTGCAGGACCTGCAGAAGACATGGATATCCCGCCTCAACGAGGATTGTATCTTCATCTCCGCCAAGAAGAAAGAGAATATCGACGCCTTGCGTGCTTTGCTCTACGATCGTATCAAAGCCATTCACGTGAAGCGTTATCCGTATAATGATTTTTTATTTCAACAGTACGAGCCATGAAACGAACGATTGACGAACAAGGTTATCATTTTGAAGAATGGCTGACTCCCGCGCAAATAGCGAAGGACGTGCAGCAAGTGGCAGACCGTATCAGTGTGGATTACAAGGATAAGGAACCGCTCTTCGTGGTGGTCCTCAACGGCGCTTTTGTGTTTGCGTCGGACCTGCTCCGCGCGCTGCAGGACATCCGTTGTGAGGTGACGTTTATCCGCGTCAGCTCGTACTACGGCATGGCGTCCACAGGTCAGTTGGAATTCATTGTTCCGCTGCAGCAAGTGGTGGACCAGCGCGATGTGATCATCATCGAAGATATCGTAGATACCGGTCTCACGATCCATCAGCTCAAGGCGCACATGCGCGCACAGGGCGCTACATCCGTACGCGTAGCGACGATGCTCTTCAAGCCGAATAAACTGGAGTATGATGACGCCAAACCGGATTATATAGGCCGTGAGATGACCGATGAGTTCGTGATTGGTTACGGACTTGACTTCGACGGCTTCGTACGCAATTTGGACGCTATCTATAAAGTAACAGACGAATAACAAAAATACGTTTAACTTTCAAAATCTTACCATTATGACAGACGAATTAAAACAAGTAATGGCAACGGCTGAGGTGTGGACCAAAGAGCCGTTTGATGCGGAAACCCGCGCACAAGTGAAAGCGATGATGGAGGCGGAAGACAAAACCGAACTCATCGATGCTTTCTATCGTACGCTTGAGTTCGGCACCGGCGGTCTGCGTGGAATCATGGGCCCCGGTACGAACCGTATGAATAAGTACATCGTGGCTATGGCTACACAAGGCTATGCCAACTATCTGCTCAAAGTGCAGAAGCAAGGCGGCTTCCAGAATGTGCAGAACGGTCGCGTGGCTGTTGTCGTAGGACATGACTGCCGTAACAACGGTCGCCTCTTCGCAGAGACAGTTGCCAATATCTTCTCGGCTAACGGCATCAAGGTGTATCTCTTTGAGTCGCTTCGTCCGACACCGGAGGTTTCCTTCGCTATCCGTCACCTCAAATGTCAAGGCGGTGTCAATGTGACCGCTTCGCACAACCCCAAAGAGTATAACGGATACAAGGCTTACTGGGAGGACGGTTCGCAGGTTCTCCAACCGCACGATCAGGGTATCATCAACGAGGTAAACAAAGTAACCCTCGCAGATGTGAAATGGGAGGCTAACAACGACCTTATCGAGATTATCGGCGGTGAGATGGACTATGACTACATGATGGCTGTTAAGGAAGTTATGATCGACCAAGACTCCATCCTGCGTCAGAAAGACCTCGATATCGTTTATACCCCGATGCACGGTGCTGGCCGTCAGATCGTGCCGATGTGCCTCCGCTCATGGGGATTCCAGAATATCCACGTAGTACCCGAGCAGATGGTGATCGACGGAAACTTCCCGACAGTTGTTTCCCCGAACCCCGAGAATGCTGAGGCAATGACCCTTGGTATGAAACTCGGTACGAAACTGGGTGCAGACCTTGTTATCGCTTCCGACCCGGATGCTGACCGTATCGCTATCGTTTGCCGCAATGACAAAGGCGAGTGGGTGATCATCAACGGTAACCAAACCAATATCATGTATCACTACTACATCATCAATAACATGAAGCGTCTGGGCAAGATGCGTGACGATATGTATATCGTCAAGACCATCGTGACCTCCGAACTCATCCGTAAGATTGCTGATGCACAGGGTGTAACGCTGACCGACGAATACACGGGCTTCAAGTGGATTGCCAACCGTATCCGTATGTGGGAAGGCAAGCGCAAATATATCGGCGGTGGAGAGGAGAGTTTCGGCTTCCTGCCGTATGATGCAGTTCGTGACAAATGTTCGCCTTCGGCTATCTGCCTCATCTGCGAGATTGCAGCTTATGCAAAGGATAACGGCATGACTCTGTATGACTACCTGCTCAAGATTTACGAGGACTATGGTTTCCAGAAAGAGACCACGATCAACGTCGTTCGTCCGGGTAAGACAGGTGCAGAGGAAATCGCACAGATGATGGTGGACTATCGCGCTAACGCTCCAAAGGAGATTGCCGGCGAGAAGGTGATCAAGATCAAAGACTTCAAGTTGCTCAAACAGCAAGACCTGAAAGACGGCAAGTGGGTTGAGAGCCCGATCGAGATGCCTCTG
>JAFWAK010000129.1 GCA_017507715.1 Paludibacteraceae bacterium
CGGGAGACTTAAACATCCGCTATCCACTCAGAACAGGCTAACTGCCCGGAGAGTAACTAAAAGGAGGTGTATGCAATGATTATCGTTCCTGTAAAAGAAGGTGAGAACATCGAGCGCGCGATTAAGAAATTCAAACGCAAATTCGATAAGACGGGTGTCGTTAAAGAGCTCCGTCGCCGTCAGCAATTCGACAAACCGAGTGAGCTGAAGCGAGTTAAGATGGCGCACGCTAAGTATGTGCAGTCGTTGCACGCTCACGACGACATGTAATTAAAAAGAGTCCCAACGGACTCTTTTTTTATTTACGATTGGACGATTTACTGTTTAACTGATCTCTCCCCAATTATAGCTTTGCGTGACACGGAGGATATCCAATTGTCGTTTATAGATACGGTTCATCTCGTCCTCCAACAGCGGGTCTTTCTCGAGAATATCCATTGCTGCCTGTCGCGCCAAAGCCACCAACTGACCGTCCGTGGCGAGGTTGGCTATCTGCAGGTTGAACGGTGTGCCGGACTGAAGGGTTCCTTCCAAGTCACCCGGGCCACGCAACGCCAGGTCGGCTTCGGCTATACGGAATCCGTCATTGGTCTCTACCATGATATTCATTCGCTTGCGGGTATCCGTGCTGATCTCATCATCTGTCAGTAACAGACAGTAACTCTGTTCGGCTCCTCGTCCTACGCGTCCGCGTAATTGGTGCAACTGACTCAGGCCAAACCGTTCAGCATTCTGAATGACCATCACTGTAGCATTCGGCACGTTGACACCTACTTCTATAACGGTCGTGGCTACGAGTATCTGGGTCTCGCCACTTGCGAAGCGCTGCATCTGCAGGTCTTTGTCGGCGGCTCGCATCTGGCCGTGAACCATCGAGATCTTATAATCCGGGAAAGCTTCGCACAGCGTGTTGAAACCGTTTTGCAAGTCTTGCAGGTCCATCTTCTCATTCTCTTTGATGAGTGGATAAACCACGTATATCTGTCGGCCGGCTTGTATCTGCTTGAGCAGGAAAGAGTATATCTGCGCTTGTCGTAACAGCGAATAATGAATGGTCTGAACCGGTTTACGTCCCGGTGGTAACTCATCAATAATTGATACATGCAAATCGCCGTACACAGTCATCGCCAAGGTGCGCGGGATAGGCGTAGCCGTCATGACGAGGATGTGCGGCGGTGTCTGGTTTTTCGTCCAGAGCCGTGCGCGCTGTGCCACGCCAAAACGGTGCTGCTCATCGATAACCACGAAGCCTAAGTTCTGCCATTGTACGGCATCTTCGAGTAAGGCATGTGTGCCGATGAGAATATGTATCGTGCCGTTCATCAGACCGTTGTGAATCGGTACACGGTTCTTGGGTGTGATTGAACCGGTCAGCAACGCTACATGTACGGCGTCGCCTAAAGGAGCCAGGAAATGTTTGAGCGTCTCATAATGCTGATTGGCCAATATTTCCGTCGGCGCCATGATACAGGCCTGATAGCCGTTGTCGACAGCCAACAAGCAGCATAGCAGCGCTACGAGCGTCTTACCCGATCCTACGTCACCTTGCAGCAGTCGGTTCATCTGATGACCCGACTTGAGATCATCGTGTATCTCGTGAATAACACGTTTCTGTGCATTCGTCAGGTCGAATGGCAGGGCTTTGTAGAGTGCGTGGAACCGGTTTCCCACCATCGGCATGGCAAAACCGGGATTCAGCTCGCGCCGTTTCATCTGCCGCAGAATCTGCAACTGCACATAGAAGAGTTCTTCGAACTTCAGTCGTGCCCGTGCACTCTGCATCGTCGGCGTGTCTTTCGGGAAATGGACATTAACGAGTGCATCGGTAAGGGACATCAGTCGATAGTGCTGTAGAATGTCCATGCCGATCGTATCGGGCACCCCTCTTCGCACATCCGGCATGAGGTCGGCAATCATCGTGCGTATGGCGCGGGAGTTAAGCCCGTGCCGCTTCATAGTGTCCGTCGTGTTGTAGTACGGCTCGAGACCTTGCGTCATCTCCGGTGTCACCTTATCCCAAGGTGTCAGTTCCGGATGGACGAAATTATAAATGTGATTGAAGCGGGACGGTTTACCGAAGAGCAGGTACTTGACGCCGCGTTGCAGTTTGACATACTGCACGCCCTTGAACCACACCAATTCGCATTGGTGCGTACCGTCGTTGAAAGTGGCACTGAGTCGTTGCGCCTTACCGATACCGACAGTATGCCATTCGGTTACTTCTCCGATGATCTGCACATACGTATCTTCGTCCGCCAGTTCGGCTATCTTATAGAACCGGCTGCGGTCGATATATTTGTACGGATATTGGCGTACCAAGTCCAACGCGGTTTTAACACCGAGTTCTTTACGAAGAATGTCGGCACGTTTGGCACCGACATTCTTGCAATAACTTATATCTCGATAAGCTAGATCCACGGCTTAGAGCCAAGCAGGTTAATCCGCTGCGATTACTGGAGTTTGAAGTTAACAGGTACCGTGTATTTTACACGCACTGCTTTACCACGTTGCTTACCGGGTTTCCATTTCGGCATCGACTTGATGACGCGAACGGCCTCTTTGTCCAGCGATGGGTCACCACCCGAACGAACAACCTCTACATCTACGATCGAACCGTCTTTGTTAACCACGAACTGGCAGATAACACGCCCCTGAATACCGTTCTCCTGTGCGATAACCGGATACTTCACGTTCTCGCTAAGGTATTTGAACAGCGCTTGCTGGCCACCCGGGAACTCAGGCATCGACTCAACGACTACGAAGACAACCTCTTCTTCCTCTTCCTCTACCGGCGCCTCTACCGGCGCTGCGATAACGACTTCGGTCTCTTTGTCATCCTCGGTGTTCACCTCGATAGACTCGGTCTCTACGTTATCCTCAACCACATTCAGCACTTCCACTTCCTGTACTGCAGGGGGTGGAGGGGGAGGAGGCGTCTCCTGGATCGTCTGCTGAATCTCTACTTCTTCCTCAAAGAGGAACTCCGTGTCGGTCACCTCATACTTGGTTACCTCACGCTCTGTCCACTCCAGCGCCACATACACGAGGCTCAGAACGAAAACCAAACCCATCAATACATAAACGAGTTTGTCCTTCTCTAAACTGGCTTTTTCAGATTTTTTGATTTGCATATCTTGTGTTTTTTTAGGTCGTAGTAATCAAAAACGCTAAAGGGTGATTTTTCTCGAGTAGGCATACTCCGGATTAAAATCGGCTACAAAGATACAACATTTTTTTTATTTGTGCAAATAAAATGTAAAAAAATTGCCATATATACCATAAAAACGCTTTATACCATCTAAAATGGAAATGTCCTTCATATTGTTTGTCCAACCATTTCCACATACGCAAACGTTCGCGTTGGTAGTGTATACGGGTATGTAATGTTTGCGGTTGCGAGACCGAGTTGTGGTGTCTCCAGACTGCAGTGGGTGAAGGCAAATATCCAAACTCTGTATGGTGTGCCAAAAGACCGTATAGCGGATAATCGAGTACCGGGAATTGCTGCGCTTCTATTGCTCTCAACTCCTTCGTGTTTAATAAGTCAGCGCAGAACAGGACGGTGCTATTTGTCTGTCGAGCACCGCGCAGGTCGTAGCGTAGGGATAGGTCGCCAGTCGGAATATTCTCTTTGGGCAATTTGTGTTGCTGTCCGTTGCGCTCTTCTAATGCCTCAGTATGCACAAAACCGCATTCTGGATGTTTGCACAGATAGTTGAGTTGTTTCTGTAATTTATGATTGTCAATCCAATAGTCATCGCCGTCTAACATAGCGATAAAGTCGCAATTATCCGCTATAATGCGGCAGTATAGGTCTATTGTGTTGCTGACAAGCCCGAGGTTTTCTTTGCGACGGATATAGACGATGCGCTCGTCCTGCTTGGCGTATCGTTCGCAAATGGCGGAAGTGCCGTCTGTAGATGCGTCGTCGCCAATATAGATATGCAACGGCTCGTCGCATTGCTGCGCTAACACGCTCTCAATAGCTTGTGTAAGGAAGGTTTCCTGATTATATGTCGCGATGCAAACAGCTATCATAAACTTGTTTCAGTTTCTCGCCTACTGCCTTGGAGGTAAATCGCTCTGCGTTCATTGCCTTGTTCGTGTGACGGTCAGTGTCCCACATAGTACTCTCAATGAACTCGGCAAAACGGCCGGGCTTGTTTTGAGCAATCTCTTGTGGTACGATGAGGGCGTCTGTTTCTTCGGCGATGCCAACCGGCGTGCTGATTATAGGTAAATTGGCTGCGACGGCTTCGGTAAGCACGACTCCGTATGTCTCGTAGCGGCTGGAGAGAACGAGTGCATCTGCCTTGTGCATTTGCTCTGCTACCTCGCGGGGCGTTAGTTCTCCAGTCCATACGAGCAGGCCATCGGGAATATCCAGACTGTCAGCAAAAGTACGTACTTCGGCGTAGTCAACGCCTGTTCCGACGAGTACCAGCCGCCAGTCTCGGCGTTTCTCGCTCAGCATCTTCGCCGCCCGTAGCAGTCCTTTCACATTCTTCGCCCGCTCGTCAAAACAACTGACGTGCAAGAGAGTCTTTATTGGTGATTGGTTGTCGGTTATCGGTGATTGATTTTCTTCAAAGAAGAAATCGTCTACCACATTATGAATCAGTCCCCATTTCTTCGCTTGTATGCCGCATTCCTGCATGGCTTGTGCGTGCCGCTGACTGACGGACAGCACCATCTCTGCGTCGGCTGCGATACGTCGGTAGAGGTGTTGCTTGAGAGCCGACATCTGCCGGAACATGCCGTTCTCAGGCAGGTATCCGCTCCAATGCTCGACGATGATATAGGGGATGTGCCAATGCTTCTTGAGCCAAAAGGCCAACAAGCCTTGCTTCTGGATGACATTCAATTGCACGACATCGGGCATCCATCCTTCGCGACGCAGTTTCCGCCATTGCCGCCATGTGTCGGTCCATTTCTGCGAATGAATGACCCGCACATCGCAACCCTGCGCACGCACAGCCTGCTCGTGCTTGAGCACGAACAAACCGGCCATTGCGTCCTTCTCGGACGGATACCAAGGTGTCAGAAATAGAACATTCATCGGTAGTTCCATTCGCGGATTTTCTGGAACCAGACCGCGAGACGGAAGAGCGGTTTGTAGTATTTCTCGACAGCAAAATAGGTGGTTGGTGTAGAACCGAACTGCTTATAGTGCTTGGCTGTGCCTTTATTCATCGAGCCCTCGAAATCAAACATCACCTGTTTCTCCCGTGCCCGTTTCATAGCCTCGAGTACCAACAGAGCCCCGGCACCGGTGTCGCCGTGTGTCGGTTCGTAAGCCGGAATAAGGTAATACATGTGGTTTTTGTCCCAAACGAGGAAAGCCGCTGCGTACACTTCTCCGTCGGCGTTGCAGATGCTGAGGATCTCGCATTGTCCGGCTCGTTTGGCCTTACGCTCGAGCACGAGCAGGAACTCACGCGAATAACTGATTTTGCGCTTGCGCGAAGCGAGACACTGGCAGTGGAAGCGGTAGAAGTCTTCGATATCCATGTTCCGCTCGGCGTGCAGGCTCAGCGCTTTCTGCAACTGGCGGCGTTTGTTCTTGCTGAAACTAGCAATGACGTTATCGAGGTTACTAAGGTCTTCCACACGGTAGGTGATACGCTCTTTGGCGGTAAAGCCCAAAGCCTTCATGGCATTGACGCAAAGGCTGCCGGGCAAGTACTGCTGGTAGTAATACGCCAGTTTGAGACTGTCCAGTTGCTCTTTGAGTTGACGGCATACTTCGGCCGTTTTCCAGCGGTCAGCCGTTATCTCCGGCGTTACCCAGATACCGCCAACAGGCGTCTGCTGCGGCATGATGATATAACGGAGCCACGCGCGTTTGCGTAGCAGATACGGCAGTGCGCCGATAATCTCGCCGTTCTCATCTTCGGCCAGCAGCACATCCCATTCCTTGCCAGCACAAACTGCGTCCAGCCACCACGGCATCATGAATAGCGGGATGTAGTCCTGCGCCGATGCCCATTCGATATATCGCTCTTTGTTCGTCATCTGAATAATCCGTTGAAGAATCCGTTTTCGTTTTCAGCCGCTTGTGCTGTATCGTTTGGCAGCTCCCCTGCGTCATTAGGAAGTTCTGCCTCATCGCTGGTGGGTTTAGCCGCGTTTACGCCATTCTTGTAAATCTCCGGGCGGTAGAGAATCTGGATGTTCTCTGCAATGACTTCAGTCTTGCGGCGAATCTGACCGTCTTTCTCCCACGTGCGTGTTTTGAGTTTGCCTTCTACATACACTTTCATGCTCTTTCTGAGGTTCTGTTGTGCCCATTCGGCCAGATTACGCCAGAGCACGATGCTGTGCCATTCGGTCACATCGGGCACCTGTGTGCCGTTCTGCATGACGTAACCGCGTTCGGTCGTTGCTAAGTTAAATGTTGCAATTGCTACTCCTCTGTCCAGGTAACGTACTTCGGGATCTGCACCTACGTTACCAATCAAAATCACTTTGTTTACGCTTGACATACCAATTAAATTTAAATTATTGTTTGTGTTGCTTGTGTGTGTTCTGAACCCAAGATACGATTGTTTCAAAAACCTTTGCGACTGCAAAGGTACGAATAATTTTTGACATATGCAAATAAAAAAATATCCACAAAAACTGTATATATACTATGTATATATACATATAAAGCGCGTTTGTGTCAAAAATGGGCATCCATCCTTGGGCGATCCTTGGGGGATCTTTGGGTGATCATTGGGCGAGGGTCAATGTTTGGTAGCATATCGCCTAATTGTCGGTCAAAAATCGGCCCTTTATTGCCCGATTGCTGTCTAATAGGGGTCAGAGTGTAATCTGCCCGGCGGATGAAGGAGTGGTGGCGGGATGTATTAATTTTTCGGCATACTTGCACAATTTTGCAAATAAATTTGCACATGTAAAAAAAATGTTGTACCTTTGTAGCCGGAATTGAAAGGTACGGTATTTGTACATCGAAAGTGTACGGGTCAGTACAGGAGAAACAGTTGGAAATGAACAACAAATTATATATTATGAAACACACAATGAAGTATTTCGTGGCGGCGCTGGTAATGACGGTTGCCGTTACGACGAAAGCACAAGAGTCTGCTGATGCAGAACACAGCGGTCAGTATCTGCGCTGTATCGCATTCTACAACCTCGAGAACCTCTTCGACACTATTCATGACGAAGGTAAAAACGACTATGAGTATCTGCCCGATGGCGGTATGAAATGGACGGCTTACAAGTACGAAAACAAAGTGAAGAATATGGCATACGCCGTTTCGCAACTCGGTACGGATTATGACCCGCGTGGTGCGGCATGTATCGGTGTGGCCGAGGTGGAGAATATCGGTTGCTTATATGACTTGTGCGCAGAGGCTAACAGCAAATACAGCCGTCGTCTCAAACCGATTCTGCTGGAAGGTCCGGACCGTCGTGGTGTGGATGTGGGCTTCCTGTATGACACGGTGATGTTCAAGCCGACGAAAGTGAACGGTTTTGAGCTCAAGGCGCATTATGCGGACGGCGGTGTGATCAAGACTCGTCTGCAGTTGTGCGTGTCGGGTTATCTGATGGGTGAGGGCAAGCCGGAGAAGATTCACGTGATTGTGAACCACTGGCCGAGCCGTTACGGCGGCGAGTTGTCGAGTCGTCCGGGTCGTGACACGGCAGCGATGCTCGTGAAGTCGATCTGCGACTCCATCTATCTGAAAGAGCCGAAAGCTAAAATCATCATCATGGGTGACCTCAATGACGATCCGTTCAACCATAGTTGCAAGGACGTTCTGAAAGCACGCAAATACCGCGAGGACGTAGAGCCGCAGGGTTATTTCAACACGATGTGGCAGATGCTGGACCGCGGTATCGGTTCTCTGGCCTACAACGGCAGCTGGAACCTGTTCGACCAGATCATCATCAACGAGCCGTTGCTGAGCGAGAGACTGGAGAGCGGCAAATGGACATACTGGAAAGCACAGATCTTCAACAAGCCGTTCCTGACCGTTCAGGAAGGCAAGGACAAAGGAA
The DNA here is from genome assembly GCA_017507715.1 of Paludibacteraceae bacterium. GTDB lineage: Bacteria > Bacteroidota > Bacteroidia > Bacteroidales > Paludibacteraceae > Colicola. Next base: position 8,011 of record JAFWAK010000129.1, read on the forward strand.
CGCCGTTCCGTACGACCAAAGGTGGTGTATGGCAGAACGGTTACGGAGACCACTATCCGACGATGATTTACCTGATTAGGAAGAAGTAAGGTGATAGGTGATAGGTTATAGGTTAGAGTTATGGAGTTGAGAAGAGATACAAAGCCTATTCGGATGCGTAACTACGGCCGAATCGTGCAAGACATGATACAATACGCAGCAACACTTCCAGCCGGTCAGGAACGTGACTCGCTGGAGGTGTATATCGCGCAATGTATGCGTCAGCGCAACCTCGTATGGAACCGCGACCAGGAAGCCGGAATCAACCGTGTGAAGGAAGATATAATCCGTCTTTCGGATGGCAAGCTCCGCTGCGAGTCCGCTGTTTTTGAACAAATGATGGCACAACCGAATGCGCCGATGAAAGGTGTCAAAAAGAAAAAATAATGGAAAACAATCGTTTTAAGATCTTCGCCGGGTCGAAAGGACAAGACTTAGCCAAGCGTATCTGTGAGGAGTTAGGCTGCCAGTTCGGCAACGTGCGCGTAGATCGTTTCTCGGACGGCGAGTTCTGCGCCTATTTCGAGGAGTCCGTTCGTGGACAGTCTGTTTACCTCGTTCAGTCGACCTGTCCGTCGAGCGACAATCTGATGGAGTTGCTTCTGATGATTGACGCGGCGAAACGTGCGAGTGCGTCGAAGGTGATTGCTGTCATTCCGTATTTCGGATGGGCGCGTCAAGACCGCAAGGACAAACCGCGTGTGTCAATAGGCGCGAAGCTGGTGGCGAACATGCTTCAGACGGCCGGTGCCGACCGTGTGATAACCGTTGATCTGCATGCCGACCAGATTCAGGGATTCTTTGATATTCCGGTGGACCATATCTACGGTTCGAACGTGTTAGCACCATACATAGCAGGCCTCAACCTGAAGAAACTCATCGTGGCTTCTCCGGACGTAGGCGGTTCGAAACGTGCGTCCAACTTCGCGAAGAAACTGCATATCCTGACTGACCGCGAGGTGCCGATGGTCATCTGCTATAAGAACCGTCCGGATTTCAACAAAGTGTCGGAAATCCGCGTGTTAGGTGACATCTACGGCAAGGACGTTGTTATTTTTGATGATATCGCTGATACGGCCGGTACGCTATGCAAGGCAGCTGAGGTAATGAAAGAAGGCGGCGCCAAGTCCATTCGTGCGGTGGTGACGCACGGTGTGCTGAGCGGTAATGCCTGTCAGCGTATTGAGGAGTCGGCGCTCGAAGAGCTGATATGCACCGACTCGCTACCGATAGATCCGGCGTGCTGTTCGAAACTGCATATCGAGAGTCTGGCACTCTCCATCGCCCAGACCATCCGCGCTATTCAGAATCATACCAGCGTCAGCGAGACGAATATTCGATAAAAAAAGGAAAATGTACAAAGTACAAAGATTATTGATAATCGGAGCAGGCATTTTATGCCTGTTCTCGTGTAGTAAGAAGCCTGCTGCCATTCAGCGGCCGCCTTTCTGCGCGGACAGTGCGTACGTGTATATCGAGAAGCAGATGTCTTTCGGTCCGCGTGTGCCGAACAGCGCTTCACACATGCAATGCGCGGTATGGCTGATTGAGCAGTTGCGTGTATGCGGAGCAGAGGTGGAACTGCAGAAAGGCTTCATGCCGGACTACCGCGGCAACAACCAGCAGATCTATAATATCATCGGTCATTTCTCGACACCCGAGACGGCGGCTCGTCCGCGTGTGCTGTTAGGTGCACATTATGACACCCGTCCGTGGTGTGACGAGGAAGAGGATTATAACGACCGCTTCTATAACGTGCCCGGCGCAAATGACGGAGCCAGCGGAGTAGGTGTGCTGTTAGAGGTGGCTCGGCAGTTAGGCCGACGTATCGCAGATTCGGCCTTCACCACGCCGGTAGATATCATCTTCTTCGACTGCGAAGACATGGGTTCGCCGCGTGTCTATACGGGACTGGAACGCGAGGATACCTGGTGTCTGGGTTCGCAGCTATGGGCGATGAACTACGCGCAGAACCAGCCGGCGGTATATACCTTCGGCATCGTGTTAGACATGGTGGGTGCGCCGGATGCGGTCTTCCCGCGTGAGTTGTATTCGACCAATTACGCATCGAACTACCAGCAGCAGATCTGGAAGTCGGCAGAGCAGTTGGGTTACGGCGCTATGTTCTCCAAGCAGCAGTCGTATCCTATCACGGACGACCATTATTATATCAATTATCTGGCGGGTATTCCGACTGTGGATATCATCCATTATGACATGCGGAATGCGACGGGTTTCCCGTTCTGGTGGCATACGCGTCAGGATAATATGAATAACATCGCCAAGCCGACTCTGCAAGCTGTCGGCGAGGTGGTGATGAGTCAGTTGTAGAGGAGCGGTTATCGATTACAGGTTATGGGAAAAGAGTTATTAGTGATAAAAAATCTGCATGCCTCGATAGGCGGCAAAGAGATATTGAAGGGCGTGAACCTCGTGATTAACGAAGGCGAGGTGCATGCTATCATGGGTCCGAACGGGGCCGGTAAGTCCACGCTGTCGGCGGTGCTGACAGGTAATCCGGCATACGAAGTGACTGCAGGCGAAGTGCTGTTGCGCGGCGAGAATCTGTTAGCGATGGAGCCTGAGGTGCGTGCGCGTGCGGGCGTGTTCCTTTCTTTTCAATATCCCGTAGAGATACCGGGCGTGAGTATGACCAATTTCATGCGCACGGCGCTTAACGAGAAGCGTGCGTACGAAGGGAAAGAAGCGCTGACGCCGAAAGAGTTTCTGACACTCATGCGCGAGAAGAAGAAACTGCTCGAACTGCCGGACAAACTGAATAACCGTTCGGTCAATGAGGGTTTCTCCGGAGGCGAGAAAAAGAAAAACGAGATCTTCCAGATGGCGATGCTGGAACCGTGTCTGGCTATTCTGGATGAGACGGATAGCGGTCTGGATATCGATGCCTTGCGTATCGTGGCAGAAGGCGTGAACCGTCTCAAGACCCCGCAGAACGCGTCTATCGTCATCACCCATTACCAGCGTCTGTTGGATTATATCGTGCCGGATTATGTACATGTGCTTGCCGACGGCCAGATCGTCAAGACAGGCGATAAAACCTTAGCCCTCGAACTGGAGGAAAAAGGCTATGAAGGTATTGCATAAAGGCGACATATTCGAACAGGTTTTTATCAACGAACCGGGAGTGGACTTGCATATCGTGCAGGAGGCGGGTTCGCGCGTGAAGATCCATATTATCAATCTCTCATCGGCCAACAATAACATTGTTATTGAGCAGGCAGGGAAGGGGTGCGAGACGGAGATTTATGCGCTGGCGTATCTGCATGGCGAAGAGCAGGTGACGACCGAGACGCATGTAAAACATGCGGTAGGCGGCGGTAGATCGAACCAGTTAATCAAATTTGTGCTGGACGATAATGCGCGCGGACGGTTTGTGGGCGACCTGAAGATCGTGCCCGACGCCCAACAGACCGAGGCACATCAGACGAACCGTAATCTGCTACTGAGCGAGACGGCGGAGATGCGCACACAACCGCAGTTGGAGATTTATGCAGACGACGTGCAGGCAACGCATGGCGCCTCGACCGGACAACTCGATGAGTCGGCGTTGTTCTATATGCAGCAACGCGGTATCAGCAAACAAAAAGCGCGTCAACTGCTCGTTAACGCGTTTATGAAAGAGGTGATTGAAAGTATTCCGGATACGGCTGTCAGAGAGCAGTTACTGAACACGATTGATGGCGTAGTCGAGTAACGCCAACAGACTTTTCTTCTCAGGACTGTCACGGAACACGCTCAAGGCTTCCGTGGCTTCTTTTTTATAACCGAGCATCCGTTGTACGGCATATTCGTCGCCCTTGAAACGCAGCACGAAGGATTTGATATGCTCCAATATACGCGGTTCTTCCTCCTGCGCAAAGCCATTCGTAACCAACTTCTCGCCTTTCGCTTTGATATCTTCCGCCTCGTCCTGCGGTGCGCGACGGAGTGCTTCGATGAGCGGTAAGGTCACCTTGCCGTCCCGTAAGTCACTCATGGTCGGTTTGCCCAATTCTTCGAGGTCACTGTAATCGAAGATATCATCCTTGATCTGGAAACAGAGTCCAAGCAATCGTCCGTATGCACGAAGTGCATTGCGTTGCCGCGGCGTACAACCGGCAGACTCGGCTCCGGCTTCGGCGCAGGCTTGGAAGAGTTGCGCTGTCTTCTGGTCAATCACCTTCAGATACCGCTCTTCGTCAATCCACATAGACTGGCCTACATGCAGTTGGAGCATCTCACCGCTACTGAGGTTACGGCCGAGGTTGGAGACGATTTCCAATATGCGTATGTTACGCACTTCGGCAACGAGGCTGATGACTTTGGCCAACATATAATCGCCCGTCAGGATTGCCACTTTGTTGCTCCATTGCGTATGTACGGCAGGTTGTCCGCGACGCGTGTCCGAACTGTCGACTACATCGTCATGCACCAAACTGGCGGTGTGAAGCATCTCCAGAGCCACAGCAGCGCGCAGGGTTTTGTCCGTTATGGGATTGCACAACTGCGCACACAGAATCACGATGATCGGACGCAACTGTTTACCGCTGCGTGCGGCAATATATTTGAGCACGGTTTGCTGCAAACGGTCGTCTGCCTGCATGCTTTCGTGCATCAGTCGCTCGAAGCGTTTCCAGGATGCTTCAATAGGTTGCCGTATGTCGGATAAATTAGCCATTATTACCGAAAAACGCTGCAAAGGTACAATCTTTTTGCGATATGTGCAAATTTTGCGTCAATTTTTCCACATATAATTGCAGAATTTGTAGTAATTTTGCAGCGTGTAAAAATACGCATGGCTTTTAAGCCATCTTATCAAGTCATTTAACTAAAAATTATATATTATGATTAAGCCTTTCATGGACAAAGATTTCCTGCTGCAGACAGAGACCGCACAGGAGTTGTATCACAATCATGCGGCTAAAATGCCGATTATCGATTATCACTGTCACCTTATTCCTCAGATGGTTGCCGAGAACAAACGCTTCGAATCCATCGCACAAATCTGGCTCATGGGCGACCATTACAAATGGCGTGCTATGCGTTCGAACGGTGTGGATGAGCGTTTCTGCACCGGTAAGGACACTACCGATTGGGAGAAGTTTGAGAAATGGGCAGAGACGGTGCCTTATACCTTCCGTAACCCGTTGTACCACTGGACCCATCTGGAGCTCAAGACCGCTTTCGGTATCGAGGAGCGTCTGAATCCCGAGACAGCACGCGCTATCTATGATAAGTGCAATGACCTGATTGCCAACGATCCGAAGTTCTGTCCGCGCGGCTTGATGAAGCATTATGGCGTTGAGTTGGTATGTACGACCGACGATCCGGCTGACAGCCTCGAGTGGCACAAGATGGTGAAAGAGGATCCGACGGCTGAAGTACGTATGCTGCCGACCTGGCGTCCGGATGCAGGTATGAATATCGAAGCCGCTACATGGAAAGCGTATATCGAGAAACTGGCTGCTGTGGCCGGCATGAATATCGCTAACTTCAATGACCTCGTAGCTGCCCTGCAGAAACGTCATGACTTCTTTGAGTCGATGGGTTGCCGTCTCTCTGACCACGGTATCGAGGAGTTCTACGATGAGCCGTACACCGATGCGGAGATCAACGCGATCTTCCAGAAAGCCCTCGCAGGCAAAGCGCTGACCACCCTTGAGATTCGTCAGTACAAGCACGCTTATCTGCATGCACAGGCAGAAATGGATTACGCTTCCGGTTGGACGCAGCAGTACCACTACGGCGCAATCCGTAACAACAACTCCAAGATGTTCGCGCAACTCGGCGCAGACACCGGTTTTGACTCCATCGGTGAGTTCACGACCGCGAAGGCGATGAGTCATTTCCTCGATGAGATGAACAGTGAAGGCCATTTGGCAAAGACCATTCTCTATAACCTCAACCCGTGCGCAAACGAAGTGATCGCTACCATGTTGGGTAACTTCCAGGACGGTTCTGTTCCGGGTAAGATTCAGTTCGGCTCGGGCTGGTGGTTCCTCGATCAGAAAGATGGCATGGAGAAGCAGATGATGGCTTTGAGTAACCTCGGTCTCTTGAGCCGCCTCGTAGGTATGCTTACCGACAGCCGTTCGTTCCTCAGCTATCCGCGTCATGAGTACTTCCGTCGTACGCTCTGTAACGTCCTCGGCAACGACATCGAGAACGGCATGATTCCGTACACCGGCTATGAGAAAGCCCGCGTGCAACAGATGGTAGAAGACATCTGCTACAATAATGCGAAAAACTATTTTAAATTCTAAATAATCATGGCTAAAATTATTACATTGGGCGAAATTATGCTCCGCCTCAGTCCGGAAGGACAAGACCGTTTCATTCAGTCCGACCACTTCCGTATTATCCCCGGTGGTGGTGAGGCGAACGTAGCTATCTCGTGTGCCAACTACGGTCACGATGCATATCTGGTGACCAAACTGCCGAAGCACGAGATCGGTCAGATCGCTGTAAACTCGCTGCGTCGTTACGGTGTGAAGGACGATTTCATCGTTCGTGGCGGTGACCGCGTAGGTCTGTACTACTGCGAGACCGGCGCTTCGATGCGTCCGTCCAAGGTCATCTATGATCGTGCTCACTCGGCTATCGCTGAGGCGGATCCAAAGGATTTTGACTTCGACAAGATCATGGAAGGTGCGGCTTGGTTCCACTGGAGCGGAATCACTCCGGCTATCTCGGACAAGGCTGCTGAGATCACCAAACTGGCTTGCGAGGCTGCGAAACGTCACGGTGTAACCGTATCGGTTGACCTGAACTTCCGTAAGAAACTGTGGACCAGCGAG
>JAFWAK010000130.1 GCA_017507715.1 Paludibacteraceae bacterium
CGTCCCAAATCAGCTTGGTCTCACCCATGTTGTTGTACTTGGTGTAGTAATATACGGGTTTCGGAGCAGTGGTCTGCATGATGACCTGTGTCGAGTCATTACCCTTGAGATACTTGGTACGCGGTACTTGCGCTACGCGCAGCGAGAAGCCATAGAATTTACTGTCACCGCCACTCATGCCTTTAACTTCAATCACATGGTGACCGGAAGAAATATCGTAACGGCGTACTGTTGCGCTGGTGTTACACTGTGTCTCTGGCTCCATGACGCCGTCAATGAACACTTGGAAACGTTGCTCTTTCTTGAACGTTCCTGTTTTGCTGTCGATCTCGGTGCTCTTGTCGGCTGCGTAATAGGAGAATTGGTCAAAACCGTCAATATCAATCTTGATGCCGTTGCCGCTCATGCGCCATTCGTCGTAGAGTTCGGAGAACTCACCGGATTTAGAAGCTTTAGCGGATGTTCCGCCTGAGATGCTGTTCATCTTGGCTTCACACCAACCGTCAAAAGTCTTGAGGTAGTTGGAAGTGGCAGTTGCCGGATCCTCGATACCATCTTTCTTATCACCTGCTGTGGTAGGCAGGGATGCTACACTGCTGGCTGTGCGGCTTGCATAGTAGAGCTCATATTCGCGATTATCATAGGTGACGAGTGGAGTAGCATAACCACCGTCTTTGGAACGGGCGTTATATATCTCCGGAACGTGGGTCGTCAGACCGGAAACCGGAACAGGAGGACCTGAGGTTACCGTAACCGAACAAGTGGCGGTTTTGTTGCCGTCTTCTGTGGTCACGGTGATAGTTGCCGTACCGGCCGCAATGGCAGTAACAAGGCCGTTGCTGACGGATGCTACACCCGAATTGCTACTGGACCATGTGACATTCTTATTCGCAGCGTTGCTCGGTGCAACAGTTGCGGTCAGTGTCTCGTTCTTGCCAACTTGTAACTCAAGCGAAGTCTTGTTGAGCGTTACGCCTGTTACATTGATGATCGGAGCTGTTTCAACGGTAACGGCACAAGTGGCTGTAAAATTGCCATCTACTGTTTTAGCCGTGATGGTAGCTTGTCCAATAGCCACGCCGGTAACGACTCCATTGTTAACGGAAGCCACACTCGTATTGTTGCTCGACCATGTGACGGCTTTATTTGTCGCATCTGCAGGAGCGACAGTGGCGGTGAGCGTTTCGCTGGCACCCACATAGATGGAGGTGGTTGACTTGTTGAGTGATACGCCGGTTACAGCTACAGGTGCTGCAGGTTCAGTAACTGTAACGGTACAAGTAGCCGTTTTGCTTCCGTCCTCGGTCGTCACCGTGATAGTGGCGTTGCCGGCAGAATAGGCGGTTACCAGACCGTTTTGATCCACATTGGCAACGGTGGGATTGTTGCTGGTCCAACTGACATTCTTATTATCTGCATTGGTCGGAGCAACGGTTGCTGTCAGTTGCAAAGTCTGTCCAGCTTCCACGGAAGCCGAGGTCTTATTGAGTGTCACGCCTGTTACGGCAACGGGACCTGCAGGAGCAGAGACCTTAAAAGCCATTTTGGTAATATATACCTGGGAACTACCACCACACATGGCATACCATTGACCTGCTTTTAAACCGGTTACTGTTTTTTCTTCAACGGCATTAGCTGTATTGGTATGAGAAAAGAATTCGCCATCCTTGCTTTGGATGAAGAACTTTTTCTTATTACTCATAATACCAATTGTAACTTCGCAATCTACATCCGGGCAAAATGCCATCCAGCGCTTTCCATTGGTAGGAGCAGACGATCCGTTGAAAGTGGGTGCCGTAGAACCACCTCCATCAGAGATGATGATGCACTTTATGCCATTCTGAGTTTTTAGATTAGGAGTGTTACTCGTAGAGTACACGTAATTTGCAGGCATGGTCGTTGTGCTGCTGGTAATCTCGAAATCTAAGTTGGCAATAGGAGTAGGGGATTGTGCTTGAATTGTAGTTGCCATCAAGCCAAGCATCAATACACACAAACTTTTAACAATGCTTTTCATATCAATTTTTGTATATTTTATTTGCGGTTTTTAAAAATCACGGAATAATATACATAGTATATTATAGGGTGTACCGGGATACGATATAGGTAGCATAAACATAGGACAAACATACGTTCACTCCTGTATGCGCACATTACCCGATATTAATTCACGCTGCAAAATTACTGCTTTTTTTTTAAACGCGTGTGCATATATTCAAAAAAAATGTGTAAAAATTGACACTTTTCTATAAAAAAGTCGCGCGCGAGCTTATTTTATTTGCATATGTGAGAAAATTTTTGTACCTTTGTGCGGTTTTTCGGTAAAACCGAACAAATGATGTATAACAAACAATTTTGAATACAATGAAGAAAACTATTTTATCTGTAGCGCTTTGTATGTTTGCGGCGCTGACCATGACTGCTCAAGAGGTGGATAAAGCGAAAGTGACGGGTAATGCTGACGCTGCTGCCAAGGCAGGTGATAATTTGAAGAAACTGGAGAATGCAGAGAAGGCTTGGAAGTTCGACGGAACGGTAGGTCTGAATGCAGCCGCTACGGGCCTTGTAAACTGGGCTGCCGGTGGTAAGAATAACATCAACGGTATTGTATATGCCAAGTTGCACTTACTCTATCATAAGGACGCTATCGCATGGGAAACCAACCTGGATACTGATTTCGGTTTGACTTGGATTGACCAGGACGAGGATGCATTCCAGAAGTCGAGCGATAATATCAAGCTTGCCACGAAGTTCGGTTGGGAGTTCAAACCGACCTGGTATCTGACAGTTCTCGCTTCTTTCCAGAGCCAGTATGCGTTAGGCCGCAGTTATGAGACGGGTTATAACCCGATTATCTCCAAGTGGCTGGCTCCTTCGTACACCGATATCTCGGTCGGTATTGACTGGAAGAAGAGCTACAACGGTGCAGACTTCTCGATTTATCTGTCTCCGGTAGCAGGTCGTATCACGACGGCGTATATCGGCAAGGCTTGGAATGACAAGTATAGCGCTGAATATGATGATGCTATGGGTACGACGGGTTATAACCTGCGTGAGGAGTTGCAGAAACTCAACGGTACGTACACATACGCAAAAGAAGCTACGACGATTGACGGTGTTAATTATGCCGTAGGTGACAAGATCTATCGTAACGCTCGCGCTGAGTTCGGTTTGAGCTTCAAGGGCGCCATCGCTTATGCGTATAAGGACTTCAAGTTGAGCACGACGCTTGCTCTCTTCTCCCCGTATCAAGGTAAGGGTTTCAGCCTGAAGGATATTTATGAGGAAGCCAATGGTGCCGGTTCGTGGGAGAATCGCGATATCAATGCCAACTACTTCGAGTATTCGAACAACAACCGTTTCTTCGGTATGTTTGACGTAGATTGGGACGTAGCGCTGAGTTATCAGTTCCTCAAATGTCTGCAGGTAACGCTGCAAACGAGCTTGAAGTACTATCCGGGTACGCTTATTGAGCGCGTGGACAAGACAACGGGCGATGTATCGATGTCTGAGCGTTGCCAGTTTAAGGGAGTTATCGGTCTTGGCGTAGGATACAGTTTTTAATTGACAATTGACAATTGAAAATTGATGCAAGTCCTTGATGATCTCTCGCAAAACGTGCACCTTTTACTGGAACGCTATGAGGCGTTGCAGCAGGAGAATGCGCGTTTGAAGGAAGATGTCGAGCGTCAAAGACAAGAATTGATTCGTACGCATAGCGAGTTACTCGAATTGCAGCAGAAGAACCGTCGTATCGCGGTGGTGAATGCCATGAATACGGCGGAGAACAGCGAAGAGGCGACGAAACGTCTGAATGCGCTGATAGCACAGGTGGACAGAGCCATAAACGCCTTAAAGCGTTAATTGATGATTTCAGATTTAAGATTTAGGATTTGATTTCCGACAAACAACATATTAACTTGCATCTGGATGCCCATACGGTGGGTCTGGATGTGCCGCGTGACCAAGAGCCGAACTACCGCTTTGCGGCGGAGTTGCTCAATAAACGCTATCAGTATTATCTGAAACTTCGGCCGAACGCTTCGGCCGAGCAGTTATGGATGTACACGGCGTTGGAGATAGCGGTGGCGTTGCAGTCGGATGCGCGTGCAAAGAGTATCGCACCTATAGAGAGAGAACTCAAAGAGTTAAATCAATTAATAACAGAAAAATTAGCAAAATGATTACAGCAATTATTTGTGCAGTAGTGGGACTCCTTTTGGGAGCCGGCGGCTACTACCTCATCGCGAAGCTGGTCGGTGCCGGAATAGTAAAGAAGGCGACCGAAGAGGCGGAAGTGGTGAAGAAAAACAAGATTGTTGAGGCTAAGGAGAAATTCATCGCCCTGAAATTGGAGCACGACAATGCCGTGCGCGAACAGGACAAACGCATACAACAGCAGGAACAGCGTTTGCAACAACGCGAACAGCAGTTGAACCAGCGACAGGGAGAGATTCAACGCACCCTCAACGAGGCCAATCAGAAAGTGCAGGCTGTAGAGCAGCGTCAGCAGGCGTTGGACTACCGTCAGCAGGAGATTGAGAAGATGCATCATGAGGCCGAGAAACAGCTCGAGCAACTGAGCGGTATGTCGGCTGATGAGGCTAAGAAACAGTTGGTGGAGGCCCTCAAAGACGAAGCCAAAACGGCAGCCATGAGTTATATCAACGAGATCATGGATAATGCACGTCTGGAGGCTAACAAAGAGGCAAAGAAGATCATCATCCAGACCATCCAGCGCGTAGCGTCTGAGACAGCGGCTGAGAGTACCGTTTCGGTCTTCCATATCGAGAATGACGAAGTGAAGGGTCGTATCATCGGTCGTGAGGGACGTAACATCCGTGCACTGGAGGCAGCTACGGGCGTAGAGATCGTCGTAGACGATACGCCGGAAGCCATCACGCTTTCTGCCTTCGATCCGGTACGCCGTGAGATAGCCCGTCTGGCATTGCATCAACTGGTACAAGACGGTCGTATTCACCCGGCACGTATCGAAGAGGTGGTTGCGAAAGTGACCAAACAGGTGGAAGAGGAGATTATCGAAACCGGTAAGCGTACTACTATCGACCTCGGTATTCACGGCCTGCATCCGGAACTGATTCGATTGGTAGGAAAGATGAAATACCGTTCTTCGTATGGTCAGAACCTGTTGCAGCACAGCCGTGAGACGGCGAACCTCTGTGCAGCGATGGCCGGTGAGTTAGGTTTGAGCGTCAAGGCCGCTAAACGGGCAGGTCTGCTCCACGATATCGGTAAAGTGGCAGACGATGATGTCGAACTGCCGCACGCAGAACTCGGTATGAAATTGTGCGAGAAATACGGAGAGAAACCCGATATTTGCAATGCCGTCGGTGCGCACCATGACGAATGTGAGATGAAGACCTTGATTGCACCTATCGTTCAGGCGTGTGATGCTATCTCAGGTGCCCGTCCGGGTGCTCGTCGTGAGATCGTCGAGAGTTATGTGAAGCGTCTGAACGATCTGGAGAACCTCGCTATGAGTTTCCCGGGAGTAGTGAAGACCTATGCTTTGCAGGCAGGTCGCGAACTGCGCGTGATTGTAGGTGCAGACAAGATTTCCGATAAGGATACCGAACTGCTCTCATTCGACCTGGCGAAACGTATCCAGGACGAGATGACGTATCCGGGACAAGTCAAGGTGACTGTCATCCGTGAGGTTCGTGCAGTAAATGTAGCGAAATAAGTTAGAGATAGAATTCTCTACATAGTTCTTGATAAGGGAGGCTTCGGCCTCCTTTTTCGTCTTCTAAGACAAGGGTGTCTTCAATAACCGGTAAGGTAATTGGTGATTTGACGAACGCCATCAGTACGCGTCGGGCAGGTTTGGTCTCCATACTAAATACGCGCGTGAGATGCGTGAGGAAGAGGTTATGTACGGCGGCAAGGCGTCGTACTTCCTCTTCGGCTTCGGCGGGAAGGATAAGAGCCAATCGGCCGTTCTCCTGCAATAAGCGTGCGCTGTGTGCGATGAGTTCTTCGTATGAGAGTGTGTCGGTGTGACGCGCCGTTTGCCGTCCTTTGTCTGGGTTCTTCAGGCTATTCTGGAAAAAAGGCGGGTTCGATACGATTAAATCGTACGGCTCTCCATCCCATTCCTGCACGCTGGCGCAAAATGCGTTTACTCCATTTTCCTGTGCTTGAGAAACAGCATTGGAATCGATGTCGATGCCTTCTATTTCCGCTTCCGGGCAACGCTGCATCAGCATACGGGCAATCAGTCCGCTGCCTGTGCCGACATCTAACACCCTCAAGGGTGTATGGGTGATTGGTAATTGGTGATTGGTAATGGGACACCATGCACCGAGTAACACGCCGTCCGTGCCTACTTTCATGGCGCAGCGGTCGTCCTGAATGGAGAATTGCTTAAAGCGGAAGCTCATAGTGATGATGCTCACAGCATCCGTGTTCGTGCTCGTGATACTCGATGATGCAATGGATGGTCAGGTACAGACCGAGGATGAGGAAGAGTGCCGCGCAGATATGACGGAACCATTTCTCGAAAGTCTGCATCTTACTGGTCAGTTTACCGATGCTTACTGCACTATAACTTACCAGCCATGCAATAAGCATGATCGGCAGACCGGTTCCGAGGCCGAAGACTACCGGCATAAGCCAGTTCCATGTGCTCGGCAGTGTCAGCGTGATATCTATCATCGTCAGGAAATAGACGAGTCTGTGCGGGCAGAAAGCGATCGCGAAGAAGATACCGAGGATGAAAGACCAGAGCCAACTCTCTTTGCTGTCCGTTTCTTTGAGCCATTTGCTGATGCCGTGGTCGTGCTCGTGGTGATGATGACCGCTGAAAAGCAGCACGACACCGCAGATGAGCATGAAGCCCGCCAAAATCGGTTCGCCGTAGTGCCCGAGTACGTGCTGGATACCTTCTGTCTGCGCGCCCATCAAAAACGGGATACTCAGCAGAATATAGGTGGCTAATTTGCCCAAAACAAACATAATGCCGTTGGTGATGACAAGCCGTTTGTTGTTGATTTCCTTATCGATATAACTGATGGCGGTAATGCTCGTCATCAGCGTGCAAGGGTCCAAAATCGTCAGTAATCCTAATAATAATGCGGTAAATAGTTGTATCATCTCTTTAATTTCCGAAAACGGCTGCAAAATTACTACAAATTTTCGGAATGTGCAAGGATTTAGCCGAAAAATATCGTCTATGCTGGCATAAGCAGTATTTTACGGCTAAATGATTGCCGTTCGTACGAAAGTGCGGAATAATCGTGCCCCTATGGCTAAGAACGTAAGTTCGGGGGAATGCCGGAAGGCAGGCGGCGTCCGAAATTACTACAAAAAAATGCACATGTGCAAATATTCGCATATTTTTCATTGAAAATTTGCACAATTCAAAAAAATGTTGTACCTTTGCACTCGCAAAGGTTTAAACAACAAATGACTACTTTATCCCATAGCGAAAAAGAGAATATTATGGCGGACATGAAGTCTTTCGACGAGCCGATGCCTGCTGTTGGTATTTTCTGGTATGATCAGGAAGCACACGATTTCTTCGGTGTTTACAAGAAAGAACTGACGCCGAAGATGGTGGAGGAAGCGGCTGAGAAAGGAATGCCGTTCATTAACTATCGTACGTTGCACCGCCAAATCTGGCAGAAACAGTATTTCCGTGCTCAGGCAAATCACGAGCCGACTAAGTTTACGGGCGATTATACGCAAGTCCCGCGTGGTCGCGTAGCATGGAATATTGATAAGTTTATTGTCTTTGTAGGTCAGTGGGCAAAGGATAAAGAGGAAGAATTGACAGAATTGATAGAGAAATATTTCGCCTTGCCGTATTTTGAGTTCCGGTATGACGAACACTGGGACTTAGGCCATGGCTGGTCAGGTGATTTATAAACCCCGCCGCGGGTTTTCGCGACCGTCAGATCTTAGACGTAAAATGGGATGACATAATAAAAGGCGCAAGTGTGCGCAACATATAGCGTAATAAGCCCGACTTGATGCTTTGAAACTTCGACAACTTCAAGCAATCATTATTTGTTCAAGCGTGGTTTATGCACGCTCACGTATCAGCGTGAGTTTTCCGTGCGTAGATTTGAACAAATAAGGTAGTCGAAGACCTCAAAGCATCAAATTGAAGCGAACGAAAGCGCACGCTTTTCGTATATATACACTAAGTAACAACAAAAACTAACTCAATTATTAACAATTAAAAGTAATGCTTATGAAAAAGTATTTTTATTTAGCACTCGTGTGCCTCGTGAGTGCAGGCATGTTCATGGCTTGCGACCCGACAAACATTCCGGATAATCCGGGCGGTGGCGATGAAGACAATCCTATAGCCGGCGAGAACGGAGAGTATTGTTGGAAAGTAACGGCAACTTTGGAAGGTGGTCTTATCTCTACTTCGGAGTATTGGTGGGAAACTGAAGAAGAAGTGAAAGCGACGGTTGATGCATTGAATAAAGCGGCCGGAGCTAATATTTATACCTATGAGAAATCTTCTGCAAAAGACAAGAACGAGTGTGATGAATTGGACAAAGCGGCTAAAGATGATGACCCGACACATGGCAATTATGACTGGAAGGCCAACTATGAGAAAGCCGAGCCGGGTATCTACATGAACGGCAATGAACTACTCGCTAAAGGTACAGACGGATGTATCTTCCATATTCTGGATGTAACCGAATATCAACAGCCTCTCGAAGTCGCTCCGGAAGCTATTCCTGCTCATTGGATTGGATGGGATGGCAAAAATAGTACCTATTCATTCGAGTTGCATTATTATAATGACAATGACGGCAATTGGATGACCCACACCTATCAAGATACTGTGCTCTATTGCATGGAAGAGAAATGGGCTGATGCGTATTTGCAGGATATGGTAGATGCTTATGGCGGCAGAATGGCATTCATGAACTTCCACTCGTTTACCAAGATTGCTGATGCCGGAGATTTTGACCAGACCTTTGTGGAGATTGCCAAACGATATCAGAAATGTGGTCCAATCATGAAACCGTCTGAAATGATTCGCCACTACACCGAGCATTATCTCGGTAATTGGTTGAGCGACTGGTATCCTGCTGCCATGGAAGCTTCCGGATATGTATTCAAATATACCGGTAGTGGTACTATCATCGAAATGGGAGTTCAGCGCATCTTCCAATGGGGCGAGCCAAGAGACCATTGGAACTGGATTCCGTGGAGCGTGACCGATGATGTAACAGCTGTAACGGTAACGATAAATAATGTATCGGAGGCGGATGCAACAGCATTTATCAATAAAGTAAAAGCAGAGGGACACTATACCCGCGTTTACAGTGATATGGCTGCGGACGGAGTAATAGTCTTCGGTGCTGACAGCTACAACTACTATGACGATGATGTTCATGGACCCGCTCCTGAAGGCTTGTATGGATGGGTATATCCGTCATATTCGATTTCCTATATGGGTGGCCGTTTGACTATTGAGTTCTATGTGGCTAAAACAGCATTCGTATAAAAATATTGTTGTAAGAAACGCATAACAGTAAAATAAAAGCAGCGGCAGAAATGTCGCTGCTTTTTGTTGGGGTGTCGCGTTCGCCCCTCATCTCCCTATCATTTCCCTTTCATTTACCTGTCGTTCTATATACCTCATATAAAGCTCATATAAACCTCATTCAAGGCTCGTATGAACTTAACGATGCATTTTTGAAGAAACGGAAATGTGTAGAAGCTCCGGATTTTCTTGCTTTCTAAATCTGCTGCAAAGATAACACTTTTTTCCCAAATATCCAAATATTTTCTTACAAAATATACAAAAATATACAATTTCTTGCACATGTCAAAAAAAAGCAGTACCTTTGCGCTCGCAAAGGTGTTGAGAAATGCAGAAAGTCATTCGGAACATACTTTTTGTGCTGGTCGTGCTGCTCTTTGCGGCATGCAAAAGCGGCGACGCATCGTCGCTGGAGCAGAAACGTCTCGCAGAGCGGCAGGCGCAGGCGGAGCAGCAGACAGCGGCTTTGTGTGAGGCGCTGCAGCACAATGCGTCGCTGGATTCGATTCGTCTGATAGCCGAGCGTAACGAAGACGTGCTGTTCTATGTGTTTGACGCGCGGCAGATGGTCTATTGGTCATCGAATCGCCTAGCTTCGGACGCTATCTACCTGACGGCCTATGATACTTGGCGTGACCAGACTTTCAGTAATGCGCAGACGA
>JAFWAK010000131.1 GCA_017507715.1 Paludibacteraceae bacterium
GAATTCTTTTCTATTCTATGTATGAATTCGATAATTTATGGGCACTATTAAATCCCAAAAGAGACTATGATCAACTAAAAGGCAAATGTCGTATTCTTTGGACTTCGTTTTCTCCTGAAAAACAGCAGTATGTGTACTGCAGAATAGAAGAGAAAAAGAATAGAAAAGAATTTGTTGATTATAATCCCTTATGGGCTATTGAAAAGAATAGCGCGCCGCCCAAACAGGAAGTCCTCTCCTACGCCGATTACTACCGTCTTTACGGCACGACGGAAGAACGTGACGGGTGGAAGATGGCGAATCCGACGGGGCAGAAGGTAATATACGTGAAACATTGAACAAAGATAGGATAAACATACCTTAGGTTTATGGCAGTGATACGATTAAAAGCCGGTGCAGACCCGGCACAAGTAGCAGAAGAATTGCGTGCCTCGGGCATCACGATGGGTCAACGATTACCGGACGGTCGGTACGTGGCTTATGTGGACCGCAAGAAATGGCTGTGTATTCAATATCCGGAGTTGGCTGCATTATACGCGGAAGACCGTGAGTTTTGGCGCGATGTGAGGCGTCGTCAGCGGAGAGGCGAGGATGTTGATCAGGCGGAGATTTATGCGCATGCCAAGAGTTTTAACCAACAATTCGACGAGATAATTGCACGTTATGAAAGCAAGCACAGAGAGACGTTACAAGCGGATACGCGAGGCGTTTAATGCACGTTTGGGAACGATGCCGGTGATGCGTTTATATGCGCAACTTGGCGAGGATTTTGACCTGAGCGAGGAGCGGATTCGGAAGATTTTAGCGAGAAAAAAGCAGCCTCCAGATGTCGATTGGTCAAAATGACCAACAAGGTACGGAAAAAAGCAGTACCTTTGCAGCAGATTTTAAAAGAAGTAAATCAAAAAGAAAGCTCGTATGCTACTCATCAAAAAACGTACTGCCCCGTACTCGTGTTCCGCGTCCCCAACACGCTCCACAACGTTTTTGATTGAGTACATACTCGCTAAGAGAGAGAGGAAAAGAATGGTTTTAGTTTTTGCGTCAAATAATGCGCATAAGTTAGAAGAAGTGTGCGGTATTATGCCGGAAGGCATTGAGGTGCTGAGTCTGCGTGAGATCGGTTTTGAGGCCGAGATAGAAGAGAACGGTACGACCTTAGAGGAGAATAGTGCGATAAAGGCGCAAGCGGTTGCTGCCTTTATTAGCAGCAAGAAGTCAGTAGTCAGTTATCCGGTTGACGGTGTGTTTGCCGATGATACTGGACTGGAGATAGATGCGTTAGACGGCAAGCCGGGAGTGTATACGGCAAGATGGTATTCGCGTTCGCTCCGCTCTCCCCAAAAATCAGCAGATTATTTGGGGACCCCAATGTCTGAACAGGAGATTTTTGCGGCGAATAGAGCGAAGGCATTGCGGGAACTGGCAGGGAAAGCAAACAGAGGTGCACAATTCCGGACGGTAATCACGTTAATAATGATGAATGGTGACGCTTCGCTTAATGACGGAATGCTGCAGGTCGAAGGTGTCGTCCGCGGGCAGATAGCAGAGGAAGAGTACGGGCTGGGCGGTTTCGGATACGACCCGATATTCATTCCGGAAGGTTACGACAAGACCTTCGGCGAGTTGCCGGCAGAGGTGAAGAATAGCATCAGTCATCGCGCCAGAGCGTTAGAAGAATTAGTTAAGGTATTACAAAAGTAAAAATATACTATTATTAAGATTCCTTACCAGCACATGCATAGCACTTATATAGGACATGCATAGCACAAACATACGTTCACCCCTTGACGTGAAAAAGTCCCAAAAAATTTACTATTTTTAAGATTCATAATGAGAATATCCCGATATATAGCAATCTTTATGCTTAGTTTCTTGTTCTGCCTTTGCCTACAGGCAGCGCGGTGGACGACGCATTTTGCGTATAACAACGTGACGCAGATAGCGATGGCGCCTGATAAGGTATTTGCCATCTCGGACGGCAGTCTGTTCAGCGTAGACAAGCAGACTGAGCAGATGCGTGTGTACAACCGTCAGTCGGGTTTGCACGCGATGGGTATTACCTGTATTCATTACGACGAGAAAGGCGAACAACTGATTATTGCTTATGATTTCGGTAAGATGGATGTGCTGACCGAACACGGCGTGCAGTATATCGGTGCGTTGTACGACAAGGACATGACGCAGCGCAAGACCATTTACAACATCACGATAAGCGGTCGAACAGCTTATTTGTCCACGCATTACGGTGTGCAGACGATGGACCTGCGCGAGAACAAGTTGGTGGACAGTTACTGGTTGCGTCCGAAAGGCGAAGAGACGCCCATCAAGGACGTGCAGTTGATCGGCGACAGCATCTATGCTTTTGGCGACGACAGCCTCTATTGCGCGAAGCTGAGTGACCCGTTATCAGATTATACGTACTGGCATCGCGAGCCCTTAGGACGTATCGCGCCGGACACGGAGAAAGGGCATCATTACCAAGACGCCACGAACCATTGGTACGCCGGTTATTCGGAAGGAATCATCCGTTTCACGCAGACCGAGCGACTGACCTACAAGCCGAACGGTCCGCTGCAGAACACACCGTATCGCTTAACGGCGCAAGACGGCATGGTTTATATGGTTCCGGGCGGTCGTTGGGACGCACAATACAACACACAGGGCTGCGTGATGTATTATGACGGACAACGATGGACGAACGTGAGTTATGACGATGTCATGGCTCAAGCGCAGAACGACCCGAGAGATTTCCTGAACGTAGCTGTGGACAAAAAAAACAAGCATCATTACTACGTAACAAGCTACGGCACAGGACTTTATGAATTCCGCAACAACGAGTTGATACGTCATGAGATAGCTGGCGGAGAGAACTCGTTGGTAGCTATTCTACCGAACGACCCTGCACGATACACCCGACTGGATTTCGCGACGTACGACAACAATGGCAACTTATGGCTGTTAGACGCCTGCACGCACGACCAGTTGCAATGTATCGCAGCCGATGGAACCTGGCATTCGTTGGATGTGAAGACGGCAACAGGAAATATCGAACTGCACACGCCGGGCGGACTGATTATCGACCATCGGGACAGTAAGCGCAAATGGATATCCACGGCGCGGCACAACACCTTGGTAGCACTGATGGACGACCATAACTCGGCATTCGACACTTCGGACGACCAAGTGATAGCACGTTCAGAATGGACGAACCAGCATGACGAGCGCTTCAAGCCGGATTATATCTTCCATATGATGCAAGACGCGGAAAGCCGGATATGGCTCGCGACCGAAAAGGGTGTTGCCTATATTGACAAAACGACGGATTTCTTCACTTCGGACGCTATCATCCAACCGGAAGTGACGGATGAGAACGGCGAGAATCCCATCACGTCGCAGCGCTTCCAGGCCATGTGCCAAGGTCCGGACGGACATATATGGCTGGGCAGCCAAACGCACGGCGTGTATGTATTAGACCCGACCGTTCCGGAGATCATTGCTCATTATACAAGCGACAACACAGCGATGCCTTCGGACGCCATTCTATCGCTGGCTTATGACATTCATTCCGGCCATGTTTTCGTCGGAACGGGTGACGGACTGGTGGAATATGACCCGAAGGGCGAAGATGAAGGATTCGGGAATGAGGCAAATGATGCGAATGATGAGGATGAGATGGGTCGGATGCAACAATGGACCTTGCATTTCTCATACGTCAACCCGACGGAGTTAGCGGCCACTTCGCAACGTATCTATGCGGCTGCCAGCGGTTCACTTTTCAGCGTCAACCGCAATGACCACACGCTCGACTACTGGAACAAATCGACCGGTCTGAAGGGCAGCAGCGTGTCTCACATCGCTTATGACGGCTATTCCGAGCGCTTGGTCATCACCTATGAGAACGGGCAGATAGACCTGATGGACAACAACGGCAACGTGACGACGATGCCTGAGCTGTCGTTGAAAGCAGGCGCTGTTGACATAAACGTCAATAGCCTTTGCGTCGGTGCGAAACACACTTATCTGGCGATGCCGTTCGGAATCGTAGTGCTGAATACAAAACGCGGCGAAGTGAGCGACACGTATTATATCGGCGCAAATGCCAGCTCGGTCGATATACAACAGGTGGTAGAGACTTCCGATTCGCTGTTTGCTTTCTCGTACGACAAGATATACAAAGCTGCGCTGAAAGACAACCTGGTTGATTACACATTCTGGCAGGAAGAGCAGTTGAGCAACGAAGTGCAGCAAGCTGCATTATGGCGCGACACACTCTATACGTTGCAGGACAACTTGCTCTATCGCCGTACAGCAGGCGGTTGGACGAAGGTCTCGGACGAGCAGATACAATGGATGAACGCACACGACGGTCAGTTATTGGTTTACACCGCCAATGGCCTCTTCCGCCTCACGGGCGAAGGCACGCTGAGCAGTTTGAACAACCTCTATCAGATGAATAACGCGCTCTATTCGAATGGCGAATACTGGGTGGCAGAGACGAACTACGGTCTAATTCGTCTGGGCACAAACGGCGATGACTATTTCCACACGGAAGGTCCGAACAGCAACTTCGGTTACTGCATGTACGCAGCGCACGGACAGATATACTCAGCTATCGGCGGCCGTTGGGCGGAGCAATTCCAACGCTACGGACGTATCAACATCTATAAGGGCGGTTCGTGGAGCAATATTAACGAAGGCCAGATAGGCGGTAAGGTCGGCAAGCCGGCTGTTGATATCGTGAGTCTGGCAGTCGATCCGAATGATGCCGGTCATTTCTTCGCAGCCACCTACGGAACGGGTGTGTATGAGTTCAAGAACTACGAGGCAGTAGCCCGTTACGACAGCACAAACAGTACTTTGCGTCGTGTGAACGAACAGGCCGATGCTGCGTATTTCACGCGTACGGACGGTGCGATGCTGGATGAGCAAGGTAACTTCTGGGTGCTCAACTCCACTTCTCTCGGTTCGCCGCTACATGTGCGCACGCCTAACGGACTATGGAAAGCGCTGAACCTCTATAGCGGCGGTGTGCAGATACAATTCACCACGCCGGGCGGACGCATCCTACCCGACCGTCGCAACAGCCGTTACAAATGGATATACGACCAGCGTTCGGACACAAGAGGCGTCATCCTCTTTGACGATGGCGGCACGCCCACTTCTCCGTACGACGACCATTGTATCAAGCGCAACAGCTGGGTTGACGGGAAGGGCAATGTGTTGTCTCCGGCCTTTATCATGTGCCTCGAGCAAGACCTAAAGAACCGCCTGTGGATAGGTACGGACAAAGGTATCCTCCTTATCCCGAGCGATGTGGATTTCTTCACGTCCAACGCCTGCGAACGGACGATTATCCCGCGTAATGACGGCACAAATTTAGCGGATTATCTCTTGGGTAACGAGCAGATTAACTGCATGGCTGTGGACGGAGGCAACCGCATGTGGATAGGTACGGCTACTTCCGGTCTCTATCTGATAGAATACGACACGATTACTGTAGCGCATTTCACGCAGGACAACTCCTTGCTGCCGTCGAACACCATTCAGTCGATAGCCATTGAGCCGACGACGGGAGAGGTGTTTGTAGGCACGGACAAAGGCATCGCCTCGTATCGCAGCGACGCGTCTGAGCCGCAAGAGACGATGAGTGAGGCCTACGCGTATCCGAATCCCGTACCACCTCATTACAGCGGCGTGATTAGTATCACCGGACTCATGGAGAACACGGTGGTGAATATCGTGGACGCCGGCGGTAATCTGGTATGCAAGACACGCAGCCACGGCGGCACGGCTGTCTGGGACGGTAAGGATGCATACGGAAAACGCGCTGCACCTGGTATCTATACCGCACTGTGCAACGCGCCTGAGGGACACACGGCCGTGAAAATCTTAGTGGCCTATTAGTTTCATAAACTCTTCGCGAGTCTTGGCTTGATTGAAGACACCCGTGAAATCGGATGTCACGGTCATGGCGTGTTGTTTCTGCACGCCACGCATCTGCATACACAGGTGTTCCGCCTCGATGACAACCATCACGCCGAGCGGGTCAAGCGTATTCTGAATGCAGTCCTTGATCTGGGTCGTCAAGCGCTCCTGAACTTGCAGGCGACGGGCGAAGACATCTACCACGCGGGCAATCTTGCTGAGCCCGGTGATTCGTCCGTTGGGGATATACACCACATGGACCTTGCCGAAGAAGGGCAACATATGATGCTCGCAGAGCGAATAGAAGTCAATATCTTTGACAACCACCATCTGACGGTAATCCTCCTCGAAGAGTGCGGCGCGCAGAATAGCCTCCGGGTCTTCCTTATACCCCTTGCAGAGGAACTGAAGCGCCTCACCCACGCGGTGCGGCGTCTTAACGAGTCCTTCGCGCTTCGGGTCTTCGCCTATCTGTACGAGCGTCTGCTCTACCGCCTTGGCGATAGCAGCCGAGACGTCCGGGTTGGAATGAAAATCTTGTAAATTCATTATTGCATCACTTGTATCTTGTCCCGCACGATATAGGTATCGCCCATCAGTTCGGGGTATTGCGCGACAAATTGTTTCTTATACTCCTTCGCTTCATCGTACGTACGGAAGTCACCGATACGCACTTTCCAGAACGGCGGCAGATACTGAACGTAGATGGACTGGTTGACACCGTCTCGCAACTTCTCCTCGAGGTCCAGCGCCTCGCTCTTGGCGGTCTGCTGCTGGTTGGAGGAATATATCTGCACGCGGTAACCGTCTATCTCGACCAGTTCGTGCTTGCCGTTAACCGCCTCGTCAAGCAAGACATTCATCATCGAGTCCTGCACGATCTGCACGCCCGGAAGCGAGTCCAAAATCGACAATAATATGACTAAGATTAATTTCATTAATCTATTTGTGATTTATGATTGCTAATTTATGATTTACAAACTCCGTGCCGTTTAGTAGCGGAAGGACGAACCACCGACGAACTCACGCAGGAACGAAGTCGGCGGAATCTCACGCTCGGGCACAGGGATGAAGTACTGCAGGAACTTAAGCAGGCGGTGCGCCTCGCTGTATTCGTCGCAGAACTTAGGCACCTCCTGCAGAATCGGTTCAGCGTGACGTTTGAGCACTGCGAACTCAAAGATAAGCGCCGAGTTGAACATGACATCAGCCTCCTCCTGGAACGGATAGACCCATTTGGTCTCGCCGCGTACCACAGACGGGCAACGGGCAATCGTCTCACGCGCCGAATAGCCGCGGTACTTATAGTCACGCACGATACGGCGGAGCAAACGGATATCCGTCGTCGGAATCCAGTTATGGTTATCAATATTAATGGTCGTGAGCGCCGAGACGTAAATCTTATACGTCAGGTCGCGGTCTACATCCGGTAGGATGCACGGGTTGAGGGCATGCAGACCCTCGATGACGAGCACCGAGTCTTTCTGCAGCTTCAGTTTGTTGCCACGGAAGACGCGCTCACCTTTGGTGAAGTCGTACGTCGGCAGGTTCACCTCCTGACCGTCCATCAGTTCATGCATCTGCTGACGGAAGAACGGCAGGTCCACTGCATTCACATCCTCGAAGTCATACTCACCGTTCGCATCTTTCGGCGTGTCCACACGATTGACAAAATAGTCATCCATCGAGAGCACTTCCGGACGGATGCCATCGACGAGCAACTGGATCTGCAGACGCTTGGAGAAGGTCGTCTTACCGGAAGAAGAAGCACCCGAGATGAACACAATCTTCGGCCGTTTGGCTGCAATCGCATCGGCTATCTGCGCGATCTTCTTCTCGTGCAGCGCCTCCGCCAGTTTGATCAGTCCGAAGGACTTGTTCTGCTTGCAGGCCACGTTGAAATCGCTGACGTTATTGATCTTCAGCAGCTTGTTCCAACGGTTATATTCCTGGAAGATGGAGAACATCTTATCCTGCGACACCTCGTCCTCGAGCACCATCGGGTTAGCACGATTCGGGATACGCAGCAGCAGGCCGTCCTTGAAGGGCACAACGTCAAAGACGTTGATATAACCGGAACTGGGCAGCAGTACATTCGTATAATAGTCGATGAAATCGCCCATGCGGAAGTAACGGCAGTAGGGGTTACCGAGCGCCTCGAAGATCGACGACTCATTGTTATACCGCTCCGCGAACATACGGATTACCTCCTTGGTCTGTTTCTCCTCCTCGATGATGGGTCGGTTCTCGGCGATGATGAGCTTCATGCGCTCTTTGATAGCCTTCACCATCTCCCGCGTCACTACCGGCGGCTCTTTCTCGTCATCCGGGTCAGCCTCTTTGTCCTGATGCCACTGCAGGGTGCAGTAATAGCCTTTGCTGATCGGGTGCTCGACGCGCAGGTCCATCTCGGGGAACAACTCATTCACCGCGCAAGAGAGCACCATATCGAGTGTACGCACATACGCGCGCATGCCGGAAGGCGAACTGGCGTCCAGAAACTCCACATCTTTGGGCTTATAGAGCAGGAAGTCCAGATTTTCCACCTTATAGTTCACGTGCGCAGCGATGATCGGGAAGGGCATTTGTATCTTCAGCAGGTCCTTGAGCTGGATCAGCGAGATTCCGCGTGGCACTTCATGATAAGCACGTGTGTTCTTGCAATAAATGGTGATGGTTTGTTCCATGTTTGTAACGGTTAGGGGTTACGGGTTACCGGTTATGGGTTATTGGTGATTGGTTATTGCGTCTATCTCCATAGCCTGTTTGAGCAGGTTCTCCATATCGGTCAGGCGCACTTGGTTAGCGGCATCCGAGATAGCTTTGTCAGGGTCCGGATGGGTCTCTATGAACAGTCCGTCCACGCCCACCGCCAGTGCTGCACGCATGAGGTACGGCACCATCGTTCTGTTACCGCCTGTTATTCCGTTCTGGGCCGAAGGCTGCTGCACCGAATGGGTGGCATCGAAGACAACAGGGCATCCGAAACGACGCATCTCCACGAGAGAGGTCATATCGACCACCAGTCGGCCGTAACCGAAGGACGAACCGCGTTCGGTGAGCCAGATCTTCCCTTCCCGGGCGGCATTCGCCTCGACCTGTTCGATCTTAGAAATAGCTCCTCCCATGTCCCACGGCGCCATGAACTGCCCTTTCTTGACGTTGATAATACGTCCTGTGGCGGCAGCGGCCTGCAGCAGGTCGGTCTGGCGACTGAGGAAAGCCGGGATCTGCAGCACATCCACCACTTCTGCGACGGGTTCGCACTGCCAACTCTCGTGCACATCCGTGACGATAGGCAGGTCGAACGCACGCTTCACGTCCTCGAGGATACGCAAGCCCTCGTCCATGCCCACGCCGCGCGCCGAAGCGGAAGTGCGGTTAGCTTTGTCGAACGAAGACTTGAAATAGAGCGTTACCCCAAGGTCGTAGCAGAGGCGTCTGAGCGTCTCGGCTGTCGTCATTACGACATCTCTATTCTCAATGGCACATGGCCCGGCGATGAGGAACATAAATCTACATGATTTATGATTGCTAATTTATGCTTTTATTTCTCGGCCTCTTTGACGTTACGCTGTGCCAGAGGCGAGTCATCTACGCCGCGGAAGGCGCGAACCCATTTCACACGCAGTTTGCCTTCGCCGCCCTTCTCCTTCATCGGCAACCAGCTCTGTGCGATGAAGAACATCGGCTCTTTAGGCAGACGGTTCGGCAGACGCAGGATCTCCATGTCGTTGACACTCCAGATGATCTCGTTCTTCGTCCAGTGGAACGAATAAACATAATATGCCGAGCGGAACATACCGCTGAGGTTGATCATCTTGGTCTTGTCGCCATTGACGATACCCATCTGATGCGTGCTACCGTTGTAATGGTAGAGGGCGATCATCGGGTTGTTCTGCTTGCCGGTCGTCAGACCGAAGAAATAGTGACCGTCACCTTTCGTACGCACCTTGGCCATGAACAGACCGGACTCTTGCGTGAAGGCCTGCTTGGTATTCATCACATCCGAGGTATATTCGAATACCTGCTCCACAAAGCCTTTCTTCTCGTCCCAAGCCACGGCTTTCTTGCTCTCCTCGCGGGTCTCCAGACTCATACGGCCGTCCACGAAGAAGGTGTTCTTACCGCCGTTGTATGCCTGACGCTCGCTTGTGCGGGAGTGGCCGTCTTTCATCGCCGGATTGGCATAACCGTAACCGGGTTTCCAGTTCTTGGAACTCGACATATCGTCATCGAAGGCAGGACGGAAGAGTTCAGCCCAGTCGATGCGCTCCTCACGCTGTGTGTAGAAGAACTTGATATCATCGGAGTTAGCCAGTTCCAGATAGCGCTGCTCGGTCTTGTACTCCTCCGAGTGCTGCCAACGCTTGGCGTCAGCCCACAGTGCGTGACGTTTCTGGAAGTCCTCCGTGCTCACCTCTTTCTCGAGGATGTTCAACTGCTTGAGGTCGCTGGACAGCACCACTTTCTGATAGTTCTTGTAGAACGAGGAGTGGTAGATCATTTTATAACGGCGCATCTCAGCCGACTTGAGGCACTCCTTGACGCTGTTCACTTTCTGGAACTCATCCGTCTCACGGAACTTGAGGAAAGCCTGGAAAGTGGGGTCCTCCAAGGCACGCTGGTAACGGCGCATCTCACGCGAGTTACGCAGACGCTCGAAGGCCGTCATCTTACGTCCTTCGTCCGTGTCCTTGTACTTGCGGTTGACAAGCTCTTGCTTGCGCTCCTGGAAAGCACTGCTCTCCACGATTTTCTTTAACTCCAGATACTCCGCCAATTCAGGCGATTTCTCAATTAGCCTATAGCGCTTTACGCGCTCTTGCATTTCGTAAATGGTTTTCTCGAACGCCTCGGTCGAGAGCATTTTGCCGGTTAATCTGGCCGTAAATAAATTCATAACAATGAATATTTATGATTTATAATTTATGATTTCAAATTTTTGTACAGCTCGTCGAGCGAATTCACAAACACGGGTTTGTACGCTTCCTGCTCGGGAATGAACTGCAATCTCCGCATGAGTTCCAGTTGCTGCTTGAGCGGCTCGTAGAAGCCCAGGTAGTTCAGCACATAGGTAGGTTTGCGATGTTCGCCTACGATGGCTGAAGAGGTAGCGTCCATCATCTCGTCGAGTGTCCCGTAACTGCCGGGCAGGCAGACGATGACATCCGCTTCGTCGCGCATCCGTTGTTTGCGCTCGGACATGTTATTCACCTCTATCAGGTAGTCACAGTTGGTCGCCAGTCGTCCTGCCGCTTTGATGCGCGGGGGAATGACGCCTATCACATGTGCGCCTGCCGCCTTGGCTGCATTGCTCGTCCGGGACATCAGACCGCCTGTCGCGCCGCCGTAAACCAGCGTATGGCCGTGCTGACCGATCCAGGTTCCCAGTGCGTCCCCGAGTTGCAGATACGCCTCAGGGATCACATCCTTCGCCGAACAATAAACAGCAATTCGCATTACGCGTCGATATTTGCATAGGTTGCGTTCTGCTCGATGAACTCGCGGCGCGGAGCTACGTCGTCCCCCATCAGCATGGCGATCGTACGGTCCGCCTCTGCGGCATTCTCTATCGTCACCTGTTTGAGCACGCGGCGTGCAGGATCCATGGTCGTCTCCCACAGCTGCTCGTCGCTCATCTCACCCAGACCTTTGTAACGCTGGGTCTTGATGGCTTTCTCGTCACCGCCGCCGTAGTTCTGGATGAAGGCAGCACGCTGCTGGTCGTTCCAGCAGTATTCGCTGTAGTTACCCTTCGAGCACTTATAGAGCGGCGCACAAGCGATGTACAGGTGGCCTTGCTCGATCACCTCTTTCATATGACGGAAGAACAGGGTCATAATCAGAGTAGCGATATGCGCACCATCGACATCGGCATCGGCCATGATGATCACCTTATGATAACGGATCTTGCTCAGGTTGAGTGCTTTCGGGTCCTCTTCGGTACCGAAGGTGATGCCGAGGGCGGTGAAGATATTACGAACCTCTTCGGATTCGAACACCTTATGCTCCATGGCTTTCTCGACGTTCAGAATCTTACCGCGCAGCGGCAGGATAGCCTGATGGACACGGTCACGACCGGTCTTGGCCGTACCGCCTGCCGAGTCACCCTCTACGAGGAAGAGCTCGCACTCCGCCGCATCTTTCGATACACAGTCCGCCAACTTACCGGGCAGACCGCCACCGCTCAACGGGCTCTTGCGCAGCACCGACTGACGGGCATTACGCGCTGCGATACGCGCCTGTGCCGCCAGAATGACCTTCTCAACGATTTTCTTGGCATCCTCGGGATGTTCCTCCAAGTAGTTCTGCAAAGCCTCGGAAACGGCCGAATTGACCATACCGGCTACTTCCGAGTTGCCCAACTTGGTCTTGGTCTGGCCCTCGAACTGAGGTTCAGCCACTTTGACGGAGATGACAGCCGTCAGACCTTCGCGGAAATCGTTCGGGTCGATAGTCGAGTTGCCGTCCTTGTCTTTGAGCTTGGCCTTCTCCAGCATCTTGCTCTCCTCGGCGTATTTCTTCATGACACGCGTCAGCGCTGCACGGAAACCGGCTACGTGGGTACCGCCCTCGATGGTGTTGATATTATTGACGTAGGAGTGTACGTTCTCGTTGAAGTCGGTGTTGTAGATCATCGCTACCTCTACCGGCGTACCGTACTTCTCGGTGCTGAGGTGGATCACCTCGCTGATGAGCGGCGTACGCGTACCGTCGATATAACGAACGAACTCACTCAGACCCTTCTCCGAGTAGAACTCCTCTTTCTTGCAGTTACCCTCTGCGTCGATGACGCGTTTGTCCTTAAGCACGATCTTGATGCCGGCGTTGAGGAATGCCAGCTCACGCATACGGTTAGCGAGGATCTCCCAGTGGTAAACGGTCTCGGTGAAGATCGTGTCGTCCGGCCAGAACTGCACGAACGTACCGGTCTTGCGCTGCTCCCAGTTACCGGTAGCCTCCGCCTCCGTGATCGTATGCACAGAAGCCAACGGCTTGCCTTTCGCATAATCCTGGCTGTGGATAGCACCGTTGCGGTACACCTCTACGTGCATCTTCGTCGAGAGCGCGTTCACGCAGCTCACACCCACACCGTGCAGACCACCGGACACCTTATAACTGTCCTTGTTGAACTTACCGCCGGCATGGAGCACCGTCATCACCACCTCCAGCGCACTCTTGTGCTCCTTCGGATGCATATCCACCGGAATACCACGACCGTTATCCTGCACGGTGATGGAGTTATCCTCATTGATATGTACGGCAATCTCGTCGCAGAAACCTGCGAGCGCTTCGTCAATGGAGTTGTCCACAACCTCATAGACCAGGTGGTGCAGACCTTTCTGCGAGATGTCGCCGATATACATCGCCGGTCTCTTGCGCACCGCCTCTAATCCTTCGAGCACTTGAATACTCGAGCCATCATACTTTTCGTTTTGTTCTTCCATTATTGTATAGTTATTATTTATTCCTCATAATATATGCGCGCATAATAGGCGAACACGCACACGCGCATAAAAATCGCCGCAAAATTACAAAAAAAAAATGACATACACAAGAGTGTATGCCACTTTTTCTGAATTTTTCTACAAAATTCCTCATTTTTTGCACTTTCCCTCGCAGGTAATGCACTTATAGCACAGTCCTGCCAGAGCAGCTCCTACGAGCGGAGCGACGATGAAGAGCCACAACTGCGGCAGTGCCAGTGCGTTCTCGGAGAAGATAGCCTGCGAGATCGAACGAGCCGGGTTCACCGAAGTGTTCGTCAACGGAATAGAGATCAGGTGAATCAGCGTCAGCGTCAGACCGATAGCCAGACCGCCGAAAGCGCCGTTCGCATGCTTGCTGTCCGTCACGCCGAGGATGACCATCAGGAAGACGAAGGTCAGCACTGCCTCAACGGCAAAAGCACCGCATACGTTCGTCTGCAGATAACCTGCTGCCAGGTCTGCCTCGCCGAAGAACTCACCGTAACCGTTCGCAGCAAACGTACCGATCTCCATACCGGCCGACTTGGCAATACCGAACAGGATTGCAGCAGCAGCGATGGCGCCGAGGATCTGTGCGCACCAATAGCACAACATCTCCTTAGCCGTCATACGACCGTTTACGAAGACACCGAGACTAACGGCCGGATTCAGATGAGCACCGCTGATGTGACCGATGCCGTAAGCCGCTGCCACGATCGTCAGACCGAATGCCAACGCTACACCTAAGAATCCCACATGACCGAACAGGGCGGTTCCGCAACCACCCAACACCAATACGGCTGTTCCGAAGAACTCCGCAGCAAATTTGTTACATAATTTCATGATCTAACATATTTTAGGGTTAGTAATGATTTGTCTCAAAACCTTTCCGGCTGCAAATTTACTACATTTTTTTTAATTTGCAAGAGCTAATGCAAGATTTTTCGATATTTTAGACATTTTTATGGAGATTTTCTAAAATCACGGAATATATACATATATGTATATATAAGGTGCACCAGGATACGACATAGGTAGCACAAGAGTAGGACATCCCCCACTTGCTTCCCAAACAAGTATCTCTGTTCTCAAAAAGAAGGCAAAATCTTTGGAAATTGCAAACTTTCGGTGACAAAAATAAGAAAATTTACACTTTTATTCTTAATTATTTGCATAAATGCAAAAAAAGTAGTAACTTTGCCCGCTTTTACATAAGATGTAAAAACACGATACGAAAAAATAACATCAAAATATAGATACTATTATGAGTAAAGTAACTGTAGTAGGCGCAGGCAATGTGGGAGCAACCTGCGCAAACGTATTGGCCGTTAACGAAGTAGCCAACCAAGTATGTCTGATTGATATCAAAGAGGGCTTCGCCGAGGGTAAAGCCATGGATATCATGCAAACCGCTCAACTCATGGGCTTCGACACCATCGTAGAGGGCGTCACCAATGATTACAGCAAAAC
>JAFWAK010000017.1 GCA_017507715.1 Paludibacteraceae bacterium
CAACCTACCTTGCGTCTGAACTCGCCCAACATCTTGTATCCCAAGGATTCGCTCGTCAATACCACCCAACTGCACGGTTTGAAAGTGGGTGTGGTATATGATGGCAGTTTTATCAAAGGTTTCGGTTCTTCGATAGGAATCAACTATACCTTTGCTACCTCCAACACCGTATGGAAGAGCAAGTACACCATTGACGAATATCCGAAAGTTCGTAACCAGTATTTCTATCACCAGATAGAGGTGTTCGTGGACTGGCAGTATAAATTCGAGATAGCCAAAGAGACCTATCTCATGCTCTATACGGGTCCGACAATCCAATACGGTATTGCGCTCAAGCAACGCGTGCAGGAAGACTTATACGGCACCGTGAGCATCTCGGAGACCATCGATCGCTATGGCAAGGAGAGTCAGAACACCGACTTGCGTCAGTTCAACGTGACATGGGGCGTAGGTGCCGGCTTCCAATATCAGCGTTATTTCCTGCGTGGCGGATATGACTTTGGTTTGATTAACCCCTATAAGAACGAGCAGTTCTACGGTATGGACCGTAACACGCGTGGCCGGTTTGACCAATGGGAGATTAAGATCGGCGCATATCTTTGGTACGAATAATCTATGGAACTACTGCTATTATTTCTTTTCGGGGCGATGGCCATCAGCTTCCTGTGTTCCGTACTGGAATCGGTGCTGATGACGACCACCTATAGTTATATCAACGTACGTGAGGAAGAAGGCTATGCGCCGGCGACGCTGATGAAGGCATACAAGGACGATACAAGTCGTCCTTTGGCTGCTATCTTGTCGCTCAACACGATTGCGAACACAATCGGTGCCGCAGGCGTGGGTATGCAGGTCACGGCGGTTTTCGGAAGTAAGTGGTTCGGACTGATGTCGGCCATCACCACGATTCTCATCCTTGTCTTCTCGGAAATCATTCCGAAGGTGATAGGTACGACCTATTGGCGTAACCTGATGGGCTTCACAGCGCGTACGATACGCGTGCTCATCTTCATCCTCTATCCGTTTGTGCTGCTGGTGGAACTCATTACCAAGGCTTTCCCGGATAATGAAGATGACCCGACGGTCAGTCGCGAAGAGGTGCTGGCGATGGTGAACGTAGGCGAAGAAGAAGGTGTGGTTGACGAAGACGAGAATAAGATATTCAGCAACCTCATGCGGCTTGATTCGATTCATGCCTATGATGTGATGACGCCGCGTGTGGTGGCAAAGATAGCGCCGGAGAACATGACGCTGAGGGCCTACTACGACAACGATGAGTATGATCATTTCTCGCGTATCCCGCTCTATAAACCTGAGTCACCTGAGTATATCACAGGCTATGTACTGCGTAACGATGCGTTGGAGGAACTGACGGAAGACCATTTCCGTAAGACCCTCGGCGGCATCAAACGTCCGCTGCCGGCCTTCGACCAGGATCTGACGCTTGGTACTATCTTTGACAGCATGCTCAAGCAAAAGAGCCAGATCGCACAGATCATCGATGAGTACGGTATGTTCGTCGGTATCCTGACGCTGGAGGATATCATCGAGACCATCTTCGGTCTGGAGATCATCGACGAGAACGATACGGTCATCGACATGCAGCAGTATGCCCGTGAGCGTTGGGAACAGCGACAGAAGAAATACAAGAAACTGGAAAACGCGAAAGTAAAAGTTGAAGCAGAAGAGCGACATACGGATTCTGAACAAGAAAGCGAAGTTTGAATACATCATTCTGGACCGCTATACGGCGGGTATTCAGCTTTTCGGCACTGAGATCAAATCCATCCGCGAGGGAAAAGCGTCGCTCGTGGATAGTTATTGTGCTGTAGAACACGGGGAGATGTATGTCAAGCAGATGCATATAGCCGAATACCGTTTCGGTTCGTATGCCAATCATGAAGCCAAACGGGATCGCAAACTGCTGCTGCAACGCCGCGAGATTCGCAAGTTAGAGAAGGCGACGAAAGATACCGGCAAGACCATCATCCCGTTGGAACTGTTCATCAACGAGAGAGGTCTGGCGAAGATGGAAATAGCGCTCTGCCAAGGTAAACATACCTATGATAAGCGTCAGTCTCTCCGCGAAGCAGATGACAAGCGACAAATGGATCAATTAAAAAAACGAGTATATGAGTAAAGCATTATTAATGATTTTGGACGGATGGGGAATCGGTCGCAAGGACACTGCGGACGCCATCCATTGCACCTCCACGCCTCACTGGGACGCGCTGTTGGCCAAGTATCCGAACTCGCAACTGCAA
Organism: Paludibacteraceae bacterium; assembly: GCA_017507715.1. Taxonomy (GTDB): domain Bacteria; phylum Bacteroidota; class Bacteroidia; order Bacteroidales; family Paludibacteraceae; genus Colicola. The sequence goes on from JAFWAK010000017.1 coordinate 2,265, forward strand.
GCCAGTGGTGAGAATGTCGGTCTGCCGGACGGACAGATGGGTAACTCGGAGGTAGGACACCTCAATATCGGTGCTGGTCGTGTCGTATATCAGGATTTGGTGAAGATCAACCGTGCCTGCAAGGACGGTAGCATTCTCGATAATCCGGAGATCAAGGCGGTCTTCAGTTACGCCAAAGAGTCGGGCAAGAACATCCATTTCATGGGTCTGACATCGGACGGCGGTGTGCACTCGAGCCTCGAGCACCTCTTCTACCTCTGCGACATAGCTGCCAAGTACGGTCTGCAGGGCAAGACGTTTATCCATTGCTTCATGGACGGCCGTGATACCGACCCGCGTTCGGGTATCGGTTTCATTGACCAGTTGGAGCAGCACTGCGCGAAATCTGCAGGTGAGATAGCGTCTATCATCGGTCGTTTCTATGCGATGGACCGTGACAAACGCTGGGAGCGTGTGAAAGTGGGTTATGACCTGCTGGTGAACGGTCAGGGCGAAGCGTTCGAGTCAATGCACGCGGCTATGGAAGCCAGTTATGCAGCGGATGTGACGGATGAGTTCATCAAACCGATCGTGCATGTGCGCAACGGTAAACCGCTGGCAACAATTGCCGAAGGCGATGCCGTCATCTTCTTCAACTACCGCAACGACCGCGCGAAAGAGATCACCATTGCGCTGACGCAACAGGATATGCCGGAGAACGGTATGAAGACCATTCCTAACCTCCATTACTGCTGTATGACGCCGTATGACTCTTCGTTCCAAGGGCTGCATGTGCTGTTCCCGAAAGAGAACGTGACGAACACCCTCGGCGAGGTGGTTAGCAAGTTAGGCAAGAAGCAGCTGCGTATCGCTGAGACGGAGAAGTTCGCCCATGTGACCTTCTTCTTCAACGGCGGTCGTGAGGCGGAGTTTGAGAACGAGGACCGTATTCTGATTCCGAGTCCGAAAGTGGCTACGTATGACCTGCAGCCGATGATGTCGGCGCCCGAAGTGACGATCGCTCTGCGTGACGCGCTTAACAGCCAGAAATATGACTGCATCATCCTCAACTACGCTAACGGCGACATGGTAGGCCATACGGGTGTGTATAACTCTATTCAGCAGGCTATCACCGCTATCGACATCTGCGTGAACGAGACGGTAGAAGCCGCATTGCGCAACGGCTATGAGATCATCATCATCGCTGACCACGGTAACTGCGACAATGCCATCAATGCCGACGGCACGCCGAACACCGCACATTCGCTCAACCCCGTTCCGTTCGTATATATCAGCAAGGACCATACGAACGCCAAGGTGGAGAACGGTATTCTCGCAGACGTAGCTCCGTCTATCTGTCATATCATGGGTATCCAGCAACCCGCTGAGATGACGGGACATAGTTTAATCAAAGATTAAACGGTTTAGTGTTCAGAGAAAAGAAAATACAAAAAGAAAGCGGCCCGAAAGGGTCGCTTCTTTTTTCAGGTCTAACACCTAATTGAGCAACAGATTACTCAGCTACCTCAACAGCAGCCTCAGCCTCAACAACCTCTACAGTGTCAGTAGCGGTAGTGTCGTTCTCACAGCACTTGTTGCAGCACTTGTTGCCGCAGCTCATTGCAGCGAATGCAACAGCTACGATAAGAAGCATCTTCTTCATAATTCTAACTAAATTTTTTAAGTTAATAAAGCTTTATTTTACTATAATTTTTCGTCTTTTTGCGAAAAACGGTGCAAAAGTACAAACTTTTTTGCACATATCCAAAAAAAATTGTAATTTTGCGCAATAAATCTTGCATTTTATGAAAAAAAGTGGTTTTTTTGATAAATCTGACCTCAAATTTGTGGGGTGGAACATCGTTTTGGCGATTGTGATAGGATTGGGCATCCTGATTGCCTTGATTGCATATCTGCGTCGTTACACGGAGCATGGTGTTGAAGTGGAAGTAGCGGATGTACGCGGAATGGTAGAAGCGGAGGCACAACCGATTTTAGAAGGACAAGGGTTGTCCATGGTGGTCATTGATTCTACCTATTCGGACAAAGTACCGTTTGGCACGATTGTTGATCAAGATCCAAAGCCGGCCAGTCATGCCAAGCACGGCCGAATGGTCTATGTGACGATTAATGCCACGACCAAACGCAAAGTGACGATGCCTAACCTGCAGGATATGAGTTATCGTCAGGCGGAGACCACTTTGCGCGGTATGGGACTGGTGGTGGATAGCGTCTATGACTACGAGCCGTCTGCTTATCGCGACTTGGTGCTGGATGTTAAATCCAAAGGCGTGAGCGTACAACCCGGAACCAAAGTGCCGATAGGAACACGAGTTCGTCTGGTGGTCGGTTTCGGTCGCGGTACAGAGCAAGTGGAGGTGCCGATGGTGGTAGGAATGACCTTACAGGAAGCACGCAGTCTGCTGCTCAGTCATCGTCTCACAGTAGGTGCTGTGGCTTATGACGAACCGGCTGAAGAAGGCGTGAAGCAGTATGTCTATCGTCAGACACCGGCAGCAGGCGAGAAACTGTTAGAAGGCGATATGGTAGCGTTACGCCTGTCGCAAGATATAGAGAAAGCAGCCACAGGAGGCGGCCATTCCAATGATCCGGATGAGTGGTTCTAATCTGAACACTGAATGCTGAATGCAGAAATTGACATAGAGCAAGAGGAGATCTTCGAACGCTGGCGTTGCGAAGTGGATAAGGGTCAAGGCAAAGAACGCATTGACAAATATCTCGCGGAGCACATGACGAACACTAGTCGTAACCGCATTCAGACCGCTGCGGACGCAGGAAACGTGTGGGTGAACGGTTCGCCGGTGGCCTCTAACTACCGTGTCAAACCGGGCGATATCATCCAAGTGCTGCTGGACCATGAGCCGCATGACTATACCATCACGCCTGAAGATATACCTTTGACCATCGTCTATGAAGATGACGACCTGCTGGTGGTTAACAAGCCTGCGGGCTTGGTTGTTCATCCGGGCCACGGAAACTATGAGCATACGTTGCTGAATGCCCTGGCGTTCTATTTCCAAGGCAAGATAGACATGAATGACCCGTCGATAGGCTTGGTGCACCGTATTGATAAAGATACGTCGGGTCTGCTGCTGATAGCAAAGACACCGGAAGCCAAGGCACATCTGGCCAAGCAGTTCTTCGACCATACGACGGAGCGCACATATAACGCGTTGGTATGGGGTACATTCAAAGAACAGAGCGGTACTATCGAAGGCGCTTTGGCGCGTGATAACCGCGACCGGACGATATACAAGGTATGGGATTTGGAAGACTGTCCACAGGCTAAGAAGCTGTCACACACTGGCGGGTGTTGGAGCAATTCCCTTACGTGACGCTGGTAGAATGTCGTCTGGAGACAGGCCGTACACACCAGATACGCGTGCACATGAAGCATATCGGTCATCCGCTTTTCGGAGACGACAAATACGGCGGATGCGAGATATTGAAAGGCCTGCGTACACAGAAATACCAGCAGTATATAGAGAATTGTTTTGCGCTCTGCCCGCGTCAGGCATTGCACGCGCGTACCTTAGGTTTTACTCACCCGCGTACCGGCGAACGGATGTTTTTTGACAGCGAATGGCCGGAAGACATGACGAACCTGATTAATAAATGGAGAAACTATGAGCCAAATACTTTGGGTGGATGACGAGATAGATCTGCTGCAACCGTATATTATTTACCTAAAAGGTAAAAACTACGAGGTAGTGACGGCCAGCAATGGAGAAGATGCGTTGGATGCGCTTGCACAACGCGTGCCGGACATTGTGTTTCTCGATGAGAACATGCCCGGCATGACGGGTCTGGAGACGCTGCAGGAGATCAAGCGTCTTCGTCCGGAAGTGCCCGTGGTGATGATTACCAAAAGCGAGGAAGAGCATATCATGGAGCAGGCCATCGGTGAGAAGATAGCCGATTATCTGATTAAGCCCGTCAATCCGAGTCAGATATTACTGTGCCTCAAGAAGCACATTCATCAGCAGGAGATAGTGACCGAGCAGGTCCAACAGAACTACCGGCAGGAATGGAGTGATATCTCCTATATGATTGACACGGCAACCACCATCGAGGAATGGCAGGCTATCGAGCGGACCTTGAGTAAATGGGACCTGGAGTTGGAGAATAGCGCGATGCGACCGCTCATTGAAGACCAGCGCACGCAAGCCAATGCCGCTTTTGCCAAATGGATTGCGAAGAACTACGAGAGTTGGTTTAGCTCAGACGGAAAGCGACCGATACTCTCTACGGATGTGATGAAGCATGCCGTGTTCCCGCTGCTGGACAAAGGCGAGAAAGTGTTGCTGTGCGTGATAGATAACTTCCGTTACGACCAATGGAAGACCATCCAGCCGCTGATCAGTGAGTTCTATACTATTCGAACCGAAGAACAGTACACCTCTATCCTTCCGACTGCAACACAGTACGCCCGCAATGCCATCTTCTCCGGTCTGATGCCGCTGCAGATACAGCAGATGTATCCGCAATACTGGGTCGAAGAAGGCGATGAAGAGAGCAAGAACCAGTATGAGAAAGAGTTGGTTCAGACGCTGTTGGACCGTTATCGCAGACGCGAGAGTTTCAACTATTGGAAAGTGAACGAGAGTGATTTCTGCGAGCGTGTGATAGCGCAACTCAAAGGTGTACAGACACCCTTGAATGTCGTGGTACTGAACTTCATCGATATGCTGTCTCATTCGCGTACGGAAAGTAAGATGATGCGTGAGTTGGCTAATGATGAAGCGGCGTATCGCAGTCTGACGCTCAGTTGGTTCCGGCATTCGCCCACCTATGAACTGCTGCGACGAGCGGCGGAGTTAGGCTTTACGCTCGTACTGACCACCGACCATGGCACGACCCGCGTGAAAAATGCCGTGCAGATTGTCGCCGACAAGAACACCAACACCAATATCCGGTATAAGGTAGGTAAAGCGCTCAACTGCAATTCCAAGAATGTGTTTACCATCGAGCAGCCGAAGCGCGTCGGTCTGCCGTGCCCGAATATCAGCAGTTCGTATGCCTTCTGTACAGGTAGCGATTTCTTCGCTTATCCCAACCAGTTCAATTACTACGCGCAGTATTACCGCAATACCTTCCAGCACGGCGGTATATCGTTGGAAGAGATGATAATTCCGTTAGTGACACTCACACCCAAAGGATGAAATTCTGCATGCTCATAGCCATCACCGTTCTGACTTGGAATACAGGCCGAATGGGAGGATTTGCAAAGCCCGAAAAGAACGAGGTGCTGCAATACTTGTTGTCTCAGGACGCGGATGTGATATGTCTGCAGGAGGTGGATGTGTATAAGGATGCGCAGTTCTTGACGCTACCGGACGTGAAAAAGACCTTGAGCGCCAAATATCCGTATTCGTATATCGACTTCTCGGTCTATAACAAACGCCATCAGTACGGCACGATGGTATGGGCCAAATACCCGCTGATCAACAAGCAGAGTATCCATTACGAGACACGCGGTAACCTGTCCAACCGCTGCGACATCGTGGTGGGAAAAGACACGCTGCGGCTGATTAACAACCATCTGGAGTCGTATAAACTGCAGTCGGAAGACATGTCGGACGTCAATAAGATTGAGGAGAAATGGCGTCGGGCTATTCCGCTTCGTAATGCGCAAGCACGCGTGGTGAAACGCGAGATAGACATGAGTCCGTATCCGGTAATCGTGGTGGGTGATTTCAACTCTGTGGCGCTCAGTTATGCATACTGGCATATCAGCAGCGGCCTGCATGACGCATGGAATGAGACGCACCATTTCTGGGAGATGGGTACGACCTATGCCTACAAGGGTATCGGTGTCCGCATCGATTATATTCTCTGCTCTGACCCGCTGCAGCCTGTTTCGTGCGAAGTAAAAGAAACTACCGGTTCAGATCATAAACCGGTAGTCGCCACTTTAGAGTGGAATTTTTAGGGTCTAATAGCATTTACCTAGCACATACATAGGATATTACTAGCACATTACTCCTATTTTACACCCTTTTCTGATAATGATATCCGTCGAACTTGTCGTTCTTCGAACTGTCAAGTCGTTGATGGCCTGTGAGTTTGGAACGAATGTCATGCCATAGTTCTCCGGGCTCACGCCAGTTCGTTTTCTTCCAATAGAGAATCAGCAACCAACCGAAGAGCATTCCGCCCAAGTGCGCGAAGTGCGCTACGTTATCAGCCGTGAAACCGGTGACCGAGCCCAGACCGGCAAACAGTTCAATAAGCGCATATATAATAACGAACACGCGTGCGCGTATAGGTATAGGGATGAACAGGATGTACATCGGAATATCCGGAAAGAGCCATCCGAAAGCGAACAAGATACCGAACACGGCGCCGGAAGCACCGATGGTATTCATGAAGTAGGCATAATGCGCCAAAGTGGCTGCATCGTATGTGGCGCTCATATTACCGAGCATCAGCATCCATACCAACTCTTGGATGAACGCAGCACCTAATCCGCAGATGAGGTAATACACAGAGAAGCGACGGGCACCCCATTGCTGCTCGATAACCGGCGCAAACATCCATACTGCGAACATGTTAAAGAAGATATGACTGAAGTTCGCGTGGAGGAACATATAGGTGACAGGTTGCCACCAATGGAAAGAGGCCGCACCATAGTAATGCAGGCCGCCGATGGCGTTCAAATCAATGCCGTAACGCTGCAGGATTCCTGCCAGCAGAAAGATGATAAAATTGGCTATCAGCAGATAGCGCGTAACAGTAGGTATATTTCTCATATCGACCGCAAAATTACTACATTTTTATGAAATACACCTACAAAAAATGCGCCAAAATCCCGAAAAAGCAGTTTTTTTTAACAAAAATGCATTTTTTTTGCAAAAAATATTTGGTATATAAAGATTTTTTCGTAACTTTGCGGTCGTATTCCAAGAAAGGAAACCAATAATTTACTTTATTAATAACTAATAAACACACGAATTATGAACAAAGCAGAACTTATTAAGGCAGTTGCAGCTAAGGCTGAGGTAACGAACGCATTGGCAGCTAAGGTTATTGACGCAGCTCTCGAAGAGGCAGTTGCAGCAGTTAAGAAAGGTGAGAGCGTACAGCTCGTTGGCTACGCTACTATCAACGTAGTTAAGAAAGCAGCTCGCAAGGGTATCAACCCGGCTACGAAGCAGGCTATCAACATCCCGGCTCGCAACGTCGTTAAGATCAAAGCTGGTGCTAAATTTGCTCTCTAATCAGGCAATGTAGCTTCATAAACGAGTTGCCCAATTCAACGGGCAACTCGTTTTTGTGTTCGAAAAATAATAAACCTTTATAGGCGGAGGCCGCTCCTTCCAATCCGATGGAAGGACGCTCCGGGTATTAGTATATGTTGAATATTATTTTATGCGGTGCGCCGGGTAGCGGAAAAGGTACGCAATCCAGTTTTATTGTTCAGAAATACGGTCTGCAGCACCTGTCCACAGGCGATGTGCTGCGTGCCGAGATAACCACCGGAAGTGAGTTGGGCAAACAGATAGACGCTCTTATCTCCAAAGGAAACCTGGTGCCGGACGATATGATGTACGGCGTTATTGAGAATTATATCTCGTCCTTACCGCAAGATTGCAAGGGTACTATCTTCGATGGTTATCCTCGTACGGTGGCGCAAGCCGAATCGCTTACCAAACTGCTCAAGAAATACAAGATGGACGCAATCATGATCGACCTCATGGTAGATGAGCAATTGCTGATCCAGCGTCTTATCGAGCGAGGTAAAGTGAGCGGTCGTAAGGATGACAACCTCAATACCATTCGTCACCGCATTGCTGTATATCACCAACAAACAGAGCCTATCGCGCATTATTATCTGCATCAGGGTAACTACTTTGCCGTAAACGGCAATCATACCATGGCGGATGTATTCCTGCAGATCATGCGCATTTTAGAGATTTATGGCCGCTAATTTTATAGACTACGTTAAGATTTATTGCCGCTCGGGAAAGGGCGGTGCGGGTTGCATGCACTTACATCGCGCCAAGTATCTGCCGAAAGGCGGACCGGACGGCGGAGATGGCGGTAAAGGCGGCTCGATTATTCTGCGTGGCAATCGTAATCTGTGGACGCTGCTCCACCTCAAGTACCAGAAGCATATCATGGCTACGGACGGAGGCAAGGGCGGACAGAGTCGTTCGTTCGGTAAGGACGGCGAGGATAAGATTATCGAGGTGCCTTGCGGAACGGTAGTCTATGATGGTGAGACGGGTGAGTTCATCTGCGAAGTGAAGGCACACGACGAGCGTGTGGTACTCCTCAAAGGTGGCCGAGGCGGTTTGGGCAACTGGCATTTCCGTACTGCTACCAACCAGGCGCCGCGTTATGCACAGCCCGGCGAACCGGCTCAGGAACGCACCGTTATCATGCAACTTAAAGTGTTGGCGGATGTCGGTCTGGTGGGATTCCCGAATGCCGGCAAATCGACGCTGCTCAGTGTCGTATCGGCGGCCAAGCCGGAGATAGCCGATTATCCGTTCACAACGCTTACGCCGCAACTCGGCATCGTCTCGTATCGTGACGGGCGGTCGTTCTGTATGGCCGATATCCCCGGAATCATCGAGGGTGCGAGTGAAGGGAAAGGTCTTGGTCTGCGTTTCTTGCGGCATATAGAGCGCAACGCCGTGCTGCTTTTCATGGTGCCTTCAACCAGTTCAGATATCGAGGCTGAATATAACATCCTCTTGCACGAATTGGAGCAATACAACCCCGAACTGCTGACCAAAGCGCGTATTCTGGCGGTGACCAAATGTGATCTGCCGCGTGTGGACGAGGAAGGCAATGAACTGCCGCCGGTGGATTATAAGAAACTAAGCAAGAAACTCGGCATCGAAGTTATGCCGATTTCATCGGTAGCGGGGCAGGGTATTGACGAACTCAAAGATGCCCTTTGGACTGAACTGAACAAAGAGCAGAACCAGATCATTGAGATATCCCATGCACCGATAGATGTAACTGTCATCGAAAAAGAAGATGAATCTTCCTTCCCTTCAAGGGAAGAACGAGAAGAGGCTTCTACCATCTATCTCAATGAGGTGGAGGAAGAATGGGACCTCGATAAATACAAAGGTATCGGCTGGGATACCGAATAAGATTCCGAGCCGGATATTCTATGCAGCGTGATTTCTACGATAGGATGATTGAATGGCGTCAACGCCACCTCAGCGAGAAGCACTTGGTGCTCTTGTTATCGTTCTTCGTAGGTATGTTCTCGGCTACGGCTGCAGCGCTGCTGAAAACTTTCATTCATCTTATTCAGCAACTCGTTCAGGAGCAGTTGATCGGAGACGGCCACACATGGTGGTACCTCATCACGCCGATTATCGGTATCACCTTAGCGGCACTCTTCGTGCGTTATGTCGTGCGGGACGATATCTCGCATGGTATCACGAAAATCCTATACGCTATCAGCCAGCGCAAATCCATCATCAAGGCGCATAACATGTGGTCATCGGTAGTTGGTTCCGGTCTGACCATCGGTTTTGGTGGATCGGTCGGAGCTGAGGCACCTATCGTGCTGACAGGTGCCGCCATCGGTTCGAACCTGGCCAAGGCGTTTCGGCTTGACCAAAAGACGATGATGCTCATGATCGGTTGCGGTGCAGCAGGCGCCATCGGTGGTATCTTCAAAGCCCCAATAGCCGGTCTGGTCTTCACGCTGGAAGTGCTGATGATGGACCTGACGATGACCTCGGTAGCACCGCTGCTCATCTCATCCGTCACAGCCACTGCCATCTCTTATTTCCTTACTGGCACCGAACCGATGTTCCCGCTGGACGCAGCAGAACCGTTCCTCATTCAACGTATCCCGTGGTATGTGATTCTGGGCGCTGTATGCGGACTCGTCAGTATTTATTTCACGCGAGGCATGAACAAACTCGAGCAGTGGATGAAACATAACATCCGCTCGATAGGTTTGAAGATTTTGGTGGGTGGCCTCACGCTGAGTATCCTTATTTTCCTCTTCCCACCGCTTTACGGTGAGGGATATGACGTCATCAAACAGCTTATCAACGGCGATAGCTTGAGTGCGCTCAACAATAGCCCGCTGCAGAAATACCTTGTGCCGACCGAGTTCTACGCCGGCCTGTCCACGACGAATACCCAACTCATCATCCTGGGGTATTTTATCTTGATCATTCTGGTTAAGATAATAGCTTCGGTAGCGACCAATGGCGGTGGTGGTGTCGGAGGTATCTTCGCTCCTTCGCTCTTCATGGGAGCCATCGTGGGTTTTGTTACGGCGCGTATCATGAATCTGGCCGGTCTGATGGTGCCGGAAACCAGTTTTGCACTCGTTGGTATGGCGGGTCTGATGTCCGGTGTGATGCATGCACCACTGACAGGAATCTTCCTTATTGCCGAACTGACGGGTGGTTATCACCTGTTCATGCCGCTGATGATTGTCAGTGTCATCTCGTATCTGACCATCATGCTCTTTGAGCCACACTCGTTGTACGCGATGCGTCTTGCGCAGAAAGGCGAACTGCTCACCCATAACAAAGACCGCAACGTGCTCACGCTGCTCAAGATGGATAGCGTCCTTGAGACGGACTTCATCACGATCTTCCCGGAGATGACACTCGGCGAGTTGGTCAAGGTTATCAGCGAGAGCAAGCGGAATATATTCCCGGTTATTGACCATGAAGGTCATCTGAAAGGTATTCTGCTGTTGGATGAAGTAAGGAATATCATGTTCCAGCCACGCCTCTACAAGCGCTTCACGGTCAGCCAGCTCATGACATTCCCTGCAGCTATTCTGCGGTTTGACCTGCCGATGGACAAGGTTATGGAGACCTTCGAAGACACCGGTGCTTGGAACTTACCGGTGGTTGATCCCGAGAGACGCTACATGGGCTTCGTCTCCAAATCCAAGATTTTCAACTCCTACCGCCATGTGCTTGTGCATTTCAGTGAGGAGTAAACCGCGTAACTGATTAAAACAGACAGATATGAAACGCATTCTTTTTGCAATCGTAGTGGCGATGATGGCTATGCCGGGTATCGCACAGCATCATCACGCTGGAGGCCGTGGACCGCAACCTCGTCCCGGACATCACGAACCCCGTCATGAGGCGCGGTATGTAGAGCCTGCCACCAATGAGCAGGTAGCTATGGTGATCCAAGTGTTGGATAACCAGTCTTTCGATGACAAGCGTCTGGAGATAGCCAAACTGAGTGTCGTATTGGCACCTTTCCGTGTACGTGACCTCGCGCAGATGGCGAGCCGTTTCTCGTTTGAGGATAGAAAGAAGGAGTTTCTGATTTTCGCCTATCCGTATTGCGCAGATCCGGAGAACTACTACGACCTGATTGACTTGTTCAGTTTCCGTTCGGATTTTGACGAAATGATGCGCACAGTGCGCTCACGATAACAGGTCTTTAGACAACCCGTCTATTTGCGCTTTGCAATAGTTCAACAGAGCCGTCGCTTCGGCGGCTTTGTTTTTATATTCCTCCATGCTGAGCGCCTCAGCTTGCTCTAACTGTGTGATGATTTCTTCCGCGCGTTTTATGGCTTCATCGTAACTCATAACCTTTCACCTCTAACCTCTAACCTTTACTACTTCCCTTTTCCATGGAAAATAACGCCGGTTGTAAAGAATAATATCTTCATGTCGAGCAGCAGGCTCATGTTCTCCACATAGACTATGTCGCAGTTGAGCCGCTCGATCATCTTCTCTATCGTATCTGTGTAACCCACGCGGATAGGACCCCAACTGGTCAGACCCGGACGCACTTTGTACAGCAGACAGTAATACGGTGCTTCGGTCATGATTTTCTCAATGAAATACGGTCTCTCGGGACGCGGACCGACGATAGACATGTCGCCGCGCAGGATATTCCATAGCTGCGGCAGTTCGTCCAGACGGTACTTACGTAGCCATCGTCCGATACGCGTGATACGCGGGTCGTTGTCATGCGTGATTTGCGGCACACCTTCTGCCTCGGCATCAGCCACCATCGTGCGGAACTTATAGATGCGGAAAGGCAGACCGTACAAACCGATTCGCTCTTGGCTGTAGATGACCGGTCCCTTGGAACCCACTTTGACCTGTAGTGCAATCACGGCAAAAAGCGGTGACAACACAATCAGTCCTGTTGCGGACGCTACAATGTCGAATGCCCGTTTGATGCACAGCTCCGCGTCCGTCATGTGCTGCTCCGTAATACGGATGAGTGACGGTCTATCTATCTGTCCGATACGCGCGGCGCCGGTCAGCATGTCGTACACACGCGGTACCATACTGATCTCGCACGAGAGCGGGTATAGACGTGCTATCAACTCATAGAGTTGCCGGTCTGTATAACCGCTCGGCAGGTCGAGAATCACCTCGTCTTGTTCGCCGGCCACTAACTGCTCGGCCTCTTCCATCGAGTGCACCACTCTCGTCCGTAAGATTCCTCTGCGGCGCGAGAGAAGCGTGATGGTCAGACGCGGGATATAACTGAGCGTAAATTGCAGACCGAACAGCACACCTAACGACACCAGATAACGGCGGTAGTTCTCCGTCGGGTCGTCAATGATGATGATGAAGAAGAACAACAGCGAGATGACTATCGCCGAACCGAACGTACGCAGGAACTCACGCCAAAGCGGCTTCTGGAACGGCCTCAGATAATAACCGGACAGATAATAAACCACCAGACAAACTAACGGATAAACTATCAGCGGAGGCCAGAAGTCGAACGCCGGAATAAGGG
>JAFWAK010000001.1 GCA_017507715.1 Paludibacteraceae bacterium
CCCGGAGGTGTCCCCGTTAATCGGGGAAACCGGCCTCCGCCGGAAGGGGCACATACTGCTCCCTGTAGTTTGCTTCCGCTATTTGCCTCCGCCCAAAAGGGCTTCACACACGCTTCCGCTATTTGCCTCCGCCTAAGAGGGCTTTTAACACCCTTCCTGACGAAAGCGGGTGCAAAAGTACTGCTTTTTTCTGACATACGCAAATTTTTTCGTGTTTTTTTTGCATTTTTGCCTAAAAAAGTGTAATTTTGCACTCAATTTGTGACAAATCATGATACTCAAAGTCATTGCATACGCCCGTAACGGGCACACCGACAAGTTCGGTATCCCTCGTCAGAGCAGGGACGCAAGTCCTATCGAGACACGCATCGTTTTTGAACCCGAATACCGCGTCCCTGAAGCCCTCCGCGGCATCGAGGGATACAGTCATCTATGGCTCATTTGGGGTTTTTCGGAGAACCAATCACCAGAAACGAAGTTAATCGCGCCCTTGCGGCAGAGAACCACCAATCACCAATCACCAATCACCTGGTCTCCTACCGTTCGGCCGCCGAGGTTGGGCGGAAACAAGCGAATGGGTGTCTTTGCCACCCGAAGTCCGTTCCGTCCTAACCCTTTAGGGCTAAGTAGTGTACGGCTGCTGCGTATCGAAGACGAAGACTTGATTGTGAGTGGCGCGGATTTGCTGGACGGAACACCCATCTATGATATCAAACCCTATCTGAGTTTTAGCGACAGTCATGAAGATGCGAAGAACGGCTTCGCCGAAGAGACGGCCGACTATCAACTGAAGGTCGTATGGGAAGCAACGATGGAGACTTATCTAAGCACATTGCCGGCACATTACCAGCACATCGGTAGCACATCGGTAGCAGAATGGAAGCATGCTGTGGAGTATATTCTGTCGCAAGATCCGCGGCCGGGCTATCAAGACGATCCGGAACGCGAATATAAACTCGACTACGACGGAATAACCGTCACCTTCCTCGTCCAAAACGACACCGTTATTATCAAAAATATTCAAAAAATGCAAAAAGATTTGCACAAATGAAATATTTTTTGTAATTTTGCGGAGCAAAATGGCCATGAGAACACGAATGCGTGCGTAAATGCCTGAAAGACAACATGTTAACGATTATTAAACTAATACAATGAAATTTCTCAAATCTATTTTCACACTCTTGGTGATGATGTGCTGGGCCGGGGGATTGAGTGCCCAGAGTTATGGAATCTTGGTGAACGGTACTACTTATTTTGCCGGAACAAAAGTGGACGAGAACGAGGGCTTTACCCAGTATCTGGCCCATGTGCAGGTGAGTGCAGGTGACCAGTTGCAGTTGTGCGATGCGGATAATGATGCGCTGTGGGCTGTGGCGCTGAACTCTTACAGCGTAGCCGGTTTCGCGCTGGAAGGTAATCACTACAATGCCTCTGTGTCGGGTTGCTACGACTTCTATATCAAGCTCAAGTACGGTCAGGACGAGCTCTATATAGGCAACGGTTCGAACTGCGGTTCGGGTGAACCCTATTCCCCGAAGCCGCATTGCGATGAGTCCTTCGGATTGCTGGTGGACGGCGTGTATGTGGCCGGCACGAAGAACCCGAACCCCTTGGATCCGTCGTTTAACGAATATCAGATTTTGGGAGTGCAGCTGACGGAAGGTCAGTATGTGCAGGTGTATGACACCTGTAACAAAGCGGCGTGGGTCATTACCAAATATGCCGACACGAGTTATGAGTTCCCTATCGCAGATGGCAAGTACAAAGTGGCGGAAACGGGCACGTACGACTTCTACATCAAGTTCAAATACGAGGCGGATGAGATATATGTGGCCTGTCAAGGTTGTAAGATTCAACCCCAACCGACGAGCGCTGTGCCAAGTCAATGCGGTGATGTCCTCATGCAGGGATTCTATTATGACTCCTACCGCGTGGACGAGACGCATATGGGCACGACGACTTATGGCGATACCCGCTGGAAAACACTCTTGGGCCAGGCTGGTGAGATAGGGGCATATTTCGACCTTATTTGGCTTCCGCCAAGTGCGTACGCCAGCGGAACGGGCTATCACCCCAAGCAATACAGCAATCAGAACAGCGACTGGGGTAGCCGCGCTGAGTTAGAGGCGTTGATAAGCGCTTTCCATAACAGCGGAACCAAAGTGGTGGCAGATATTGTCATTAACCACGTTGAGGCTATGGCCAGTTGGTGCGACTTTGCCGTACAGGACTTCGGCGAATACGGTCGCTTTGAACCGGACGGCTCGTATATCTGCAGTACGGACGAGATGAATGACCCGGCCAACAAGAAAGAGGCGGGTGACTGCTACGGCACCGCTACGGGTTCGCCGGACGACGGAGCAAACTGGGAGGCGGCGCGTGACTGGAGTCACGATAAAGTGTACGTCCAGCAGATGATGATCGCCTACCTCAAATGGATGAAGGAGGTTATGCATTATGACGGTTGGCGTTACGATAAAGGGGACGGCTTCAACAACTGGCACATGGATAACTACAACAAGCAGTCGCGACCGTATATCGCCTTCATGGAGTATTGGAGCGGAAATGACGAGATAATTGGCGGTATCGAACAGGCCAACAGAAACGTGATGGCATTGGACTTCCAGACCAAATACAGCGCTTTCGACGGTATAGCGGCATTCGACTATAGTCGTTGTAAGGGCAGCGGATTGCTCGGACGCGGATATGCAAAGTATGCTGTGACGTTTGTGGACAGTCACGACTGGTTCCTGCGCGGAAACGGACAGGAGTTCGGCGGGGATGGTAAATCAATGACACCCGAACTCAAAGATCGTCTGCTCCAAGCGAATGCCTTCCTGCTCTCTATGCCCGGTGTGCCGTGTGTCTTCTATCCTCACTGGCAGAAATACAAAGAGGACCTGAAGCCGATGATTAACGCCCGTCATTTGGCAGGCGTTCATTCGGAGAGTCCGGTGACCGACGAAGAGGCGGAGCAGGGCGGCTATCAGGCTACGATAACGGGTAAGAACGGTTATCTGATTCTTTGTTTGGGAAACAAGGCCGGTCGTACGTTTAGCGGTTTCCAGAAAGTGGCCGGCGGTAACGGTTACGCTATCTGGGTGAAAGCGAACGGAGATGTAGCACCGGGCCTGATTGTGACACCGAGTTCGACCTTTGAGGATGCTGTAAACGGTATTGACGTGACGATGAAGGCTGTAGGTGGCAGCGGTAACGCGAAGATATACTATACTGTTGACGGCACAGACCCGACGACGGCTTCGACGGAATATACTGCGCCGCTGAACTTCAAGACCACGACGACGCTGAAGGCTATCGCAGTTTGTGGTAGCGCACAGTCGAAAGTGCAGACCTATACCTATACCTACCGCGAGCCGCTGCAACACGGAATCCGCGTTCGCTTCAATAAACCCGCCGAGTGGAATAAGGTATACTTCTATGCTTGGGTTCCCGGTGACGACGGGCAAGGCAATCCGACTTCGGAGAACATCATGGGCGCTTACCCTGGCCAACGGATCTATCAGGACGCGGAAGGTTGGTATAGCTATGAGTTCGACAACTCGCTGAAGACCGTCAACTTCTGTATCAACTCAGGCGATGACTGCGGAGGTGTGAATGTTCGCTCGAACGACCTTGAGATTGACTATGACGCTTGCTATGGTTGGCGCGAGGGTAAGGAGACCGAGAGCTCGGAAGAGGTGGTGCTGGATTGCGAGACTGACCTGAATCCGGCCTTTGACCTCGTTATCGCACCAGAGAGCGGTTTCTTCCGTGATACACAGGAGGGACAACAAGTAACGATCCGCACAGTGGGCGCTCCGAACGCAATGATCTACTATACTACAAACGGCACCGAGCCTTCCACGGCTTCGCAGACCGCGCAGGGCGAGGTGACCTTCACCGTAAAGCAGACCACGACCGTTAAGGCTTATGCGGCACTGGAGAAGGACCGTACGCCGACTTACAGCGAGACTTATACTTACAAGGCTCCGCAGCAGGGTGCAATGACGGTTAAGTTTATCAAACCGGAAGAGTGGGAGACGTTGTATATCTATGCCTTCACGCGTGTGAAAGTAGGAAATAAGTACAAAGATACTCCGTACGCGTTGGATGGCGTGCACTCCAAGTGGCCGGGTATCCAATGGACGCAGCGTGACGGACAGTGGTATACTTATACGATGCCTGCTGAACTGAAGGAGATTTACGTCATCTTCACCGAAGGAGACAAGAAACCACAGACGCAAGATATTTTCCTCGACGAAGATGCATGCTATCTGTGGAATCCGGATTGCTGGCGTGCGGTATTGGATGCCGACTGCAACGGTATATGGGAAGAGGGTGTTGAACAAGTAATCAATAATACGAACCATGAGACATACAAACTTATCAACGAGGGTCGCCTCGTTATTGTGCATAACGGCGTTATGTACGATATTTTCGGCCGTAAGCTCTAAGGCCTATGCCGGTTACGGCATTCTGGTAAACGGCAAGGACTATTATGACGCTTCGTATCAGGGTCCAGACCCCTACGGAGAAGGATTTGAGCAGTATTTAGCGCATGTCTATGTGCATAGCGGAGACTACTGCCAATTGTATGACGCGGATAATCAAGTGTCTTGGGCTGTGAAGTTGAACAGCTCCTCGGTAACGGCTTTTACGCTGAATAACGACCGCTATACCTGCTCTACGGACGGATGCTACGATTTCTATATCAAATTGAAGTACCAGAATGACCAACTCTATATAGGTCCGGGCAGCAACTGCTCTACTACACCCGATACGCCGGGGGGAGATACGTCTCCTTCTCAGGACTATAGTTCAGCGGTGCCGTCGCAATGTGAGGATGTGATGCTGCAGGCCTTCTATTGGAATAGCTATACGGATCAGACCTATGGAGGCTCCAAGTGGGGACAACTTAATTCTCAGGCCGAGGAGATTGCCAAGAACTTTAATTTAGTATGGCTCTCTCCGTCCTGTCAGGCTAACGACCAGATGGGGTATCTGCCCAAGATATACAGCAATCAGAATAGTACGTGGGGATTACGTGCCGAGTTGAACCAGCTCATTAAGGCGCTGCATGCTGGTGGCGCTAAAGTGATTGCTGACGTGGTCATCAACCACGCTGCCAATAAGAGCAGCTGGGTGGATTTTATGACGCAGGATTTTGGGGAGTACGGTAAGTTTGAACCGCAGAGTACATGGATAACTAGCAACGACGAAGCGCAAGGCAAAGGAACTTTAGGCAGCAATGCGGACGACGGTCAGCATGAAGCTAATTATCCTTCAGCTCGTGATTGGGACCATAAGAATACACAAGTCCAGGCGATGTGCAAGGCCTATCTGAAATGGCTGAAAGGCTTTATGAATTATGACGGTTATCGTTTCGACTACGCCGGTGGGTACCATGTAAGCCACATCAACGATTATGTTTCCGCCGCCAAACCGTATTTCTCCGTGATGGAATACTGGGATGGTGATGCGAACAACCTTAAGACGCGTATCGACCAAGCCGGCAAGAATACATTGACCTTTGACTTCGCCGCCTATTATACGGCGCTGCAAAACGGTATTGCAAAGAACAACTACTCGGGTTGCAAGAGTGCCGGTTTGCGCGGAAAGGGTTATTCGAAGTACGCCGTTTTGTTTGCTGATAACCATGATACATTTAATCGCAGTGATGTTAGTGATGTCGGTGGAAGCAAGGACGGTAAGACGACTATCGCCAACCGCGACTTGATGCTGCAGTGCAACGCCTATATCCTCTCTATGCCGGGCGTGCCGTGTGTATTCTATCCGCATTGGTATAAATATAAATCGGAGATTAAGGCAATGATCCATGCCCGTAAATCGGCCGGTATTCATTCTGAGAGTACGATGGAGGAGCAGAGTGGAAGCGGATGGTACAAGGCAACGGTCTATGGTAAGGCCGGTAATGTGGTGCTGTATCTGGGCTCGGCGGCTTCAGAGGCGGCTCCTGCGGGATACAAACAAGCCATCAAGGAAAGCAAGGTGGCAATGTACTATACCGGTGATGAGACGCGTGGCTTGGAAGAGCCTACCTCTGACTCCTCCCTGAAGGGAAGAGAGAAATTCATTCAGAACGGTCAGCTCTATATCCGCTGCGGCGAACGCATCTATGATGCACAAGGTAAGTTAATTTATTAACAAACAATAATAAAAAATCGTTTATATCATGAAAAAAATCTTTACATTGTTTTCGGCCGTTTTATTTGCGGCGGGAATGTTCGCTCAGAGTTACGGTATTGCCGTAAACGGAACAACGTATTATGCAGGAACTCAGAACCCGAATCCGCTGGATGCTTCGTTCCAGGAATATATGGTGCTGGGTCTGGCTGTTAATGCAGGCGATAACCTCCAGCTATGGGACCCGTCGGGTAATAACGGTAGTGGTGCCGGTTGGGCAGTTAATCTGGATGGTGCTTCTACGACGAATATCCGTCGTGACGGCGATCACTATGTGTGCGACGTAACTGGATGCTATGATTTCTACATTAAGTTGAAATATGAGCAAGATCAGCTGTATGTAGGCGAAGGAACATGTGGCTCGCCGACGGGTGTGGACATTAGTGGCGGTGTAACTCCTCCGGGTCCCGGTCCTGATCCTGAGAAACCGGATGAATATTGGTACTGGAAAGGCTACGTGGACGGAGGTGATATCCAGAATGAAGAAGGTGGATTTAATATCTTCGTGGGTGGTATGTCGTCTATCGTAGTAGAAGAGGGTGCGTATCTCTTTGTAATGCACCAAATCAAAGGTGTGCCTGGAGACGAGTACATGTCTACGGCGTATGTCGATGGTCCGACACATGCCACGATGGTAACTAATGGTAGCGAGAAGTTGCACGTTCCGGTAGGTAGCTGGACGCTGTATCTCTACGACAATGGTGACGGCTCTGTAGAACTGTCATACGAGCAACTACCGGGCAAGACGCTGGTAGGTGGTGGCAGCCAGGCTATCGAGAATACGAAGGCGGCGAATAAAGCCTACAAGACTATTATCAATGGTCGGTTGGTGATCATTCGCGGCGAGAAAATGTTCGACGCTACCGGTCGTGAACTTTAATATATATACCTATTATATACTATTATATATATACGTTAACTTAATTATTAACTAAAATCCAAAATGTCATGAAAAAGATTTTTTCTTTATTGACTGCTGTGTTATTCGCAGGAGCTATGATGGCAACGGATGTAGCTGTAACAATCTACGCTTCCTCCGGTGACTATTATGCCAAGGCCAACAGTTGGACTAATGGAACCCAGTACGACCAAGTAGTGCTGGACGAGAACATTACGGCTAACCTTATTGGCACTGGCAACAACGGCAAGTACTATTCCGATTGGCGCTTCTACACGAATGGTAGCGAGAGTGGCTCGTTCAGTATTGATGCTGCTGAGGGTTATGAACTCCAAACGGTAACTTTTACTTACACGGTCTCCAATAGCGGAGCGTTGTACATGGGAGAAACCAAGTTGACTTCGAAAACAGCGGTTGAGGTGAGTGGCCAAAAGGCTGTGTTCCAATGCAAGAACACCAACACTAACACCAATGGTCAAGTGCGTATTACTGCTATTGCTGTGACCTATCAGGCTGCAGTTACTCCTCCGGTAGCTACAACCATGACTGTGTACTGCAAGAACGTACAGAGCTGGTGGACTGCTGACGGCGCTGCTGTAGGTGTTCATTATTGGGGCGGTGCTTCTGCTGGTACAGCTTGGCCAGGTGTCCGTATGGCTCCTGTTGCAGGTCAAGAGGGCCTGTGGTCGTATGACGTTCCCGCTGATATTACCGGACTTATCTTCGTTCGCGTGAACGGAAGTGGAGATGTTTCCGATTGGGGTGCTAAAACGGCTGACTTAACTCTCCCGACCGATGGCAAGAACCTTTACACGATTACTTCTACCTCTGCTGTTTGGGGTGATCCGGGCGTAACTGGCGAGTGGTCTGTTTACGGCGATGACCCGACTCCGGTTGATCCTCCGACGCCGACTCTGGAGAACGGTTTCTATCTGATTGGTCAGAAGGGCTGGGATGCAGCTGCATTGGACGCAAGTCTGAAGTTCGCTGCTAATCCGGACAACGAGAACGAATATGTCCTCACTACCACGCTTGTTAAAGACCAGCATTTGAAGGTTGTCAAGGTGGAGAACGATGCACTCGTTGCATGGTATCCTGACGGCACGAATAATGACTACATAGTAGATGACGCTCACGCAGGTGAGAACAAGGATATCTACTTCCAGGAGACCTACAAGGCCGACTGGGCTGAGTTCGGAGGCTACTTCTGGACGGGTTCGAATGAACCGGCAGGCTGTAACTGGGATGCTATCGAGTTCTTCAATACAGGCATTGCTCCTGAGGATGAGAACTTCAACCAATTCAAGATTTGTAAGACCGGTGAACAACCGAATGTAGTTAACATTCAAATTGCTCCGTGGGCAGATAATAACAAGGGTATTTATATTAACTTCCCGAGTGCTGCCTTTGGCGCAATTTCGCTGCCTGCTGGTACTTATACTGTACAAGGCGCAGGTATCTTGCTCCATCTGTCTGCATTCTCCGCTCTTGAGACGGAAGTGACGATTGAATGGGAGAGCAATCCGATTGTCTTCACGGTTTACAATGCCAAGGGTGGTGTAACGCCTCCTCCGACGGGTGTTGAGATTCGTCTTGTTCCGACAATCTGGAATGTCGATGGCGCTAAGTTTGCTGCTGTTACTTGGAAGGTTGGCGAGGTCATGGAGAGCTCGGCAGCTGTTTTGACAGACTGGTTCGTAGGTGGTGATACCGTAGTAGGTTATATTCCTGCTGACGCAGACAGTATTGCCTTCGCACGCTTTGCGGCTGGCACGGCTACTCCGTCGCTTGACATGAGCACTATTTGGAATCATTCCGACAAACTCGCAATCGATCCGTCAATGATCTATACCATCACCGCTTGGGGTAAGGAATACAGCCCGGGTTATTGGGGCGAGGCTCCACAACCGGTTGAGGCTGAGTGGTTCTTGGCTGGTGATATGACCGATTGGCAGAACGGTAAACTCTCGTTCAAGAACGGTGATATCAAGGTTACCCTGGCAGACGCAGGTCGCACCTACGGCTTCAAGATCATCAAGGTAGAAGGCGAGAACATGACTTGGTATGGCAACAACGGCACAATGACCCGTGAGTACAACCAAGACTGGGTATTCGATAGCAACGAGCAGGAGAACGGTAAACTGACGACTGACGTAGCAGGCGAATATACCTTCAAGCTGGTTGTTGACGGCATTGGAATGCCGCATGTAAGCGTTACCTATCCGAACGGAACAGGTATGCAACTTATCAATGCAGATGACGCAGCTGTTAAGTCGATGCTCAACGGACAGGTAGTTATCATCCGCGGCGAGCATATCTATACTCCGGCTGGACAGATGATCAAATAAATCATTCGTCTAATCTGAAAATGGCGGGCAGTAGCAATACTGCTCGCTTTTTTGTATGCCATCTTCTAAAACCCTACCAGAGTCCTACTTCTGTCCTACCTATATCGTATCCTGCCAACCCTTATAATATACTTTGTATATTATCTCGTGAATTTAGAAAATTTCCAAAAAATGTCTAAAATGTCAAAAAATGTAGCAAGCTCTTGCATATGTCAAAAAAAAGTAGTAAATTTGCAGCGCAAATCATGTAACAAATAAAAATCTAATAATATGAGAAAGTTTACGTTTTTATTCGTGCTGAGTCTATGCACGCTCTTCGTAGCCGCTCAAGTCACGACCTCTCCGAATCCTGTACCGAAAGGTTACACCGGTAAAATTACTATCACTTTTGACCCGAAGGCCGGCAACGGCGGTATGGCTACTGCCACCAAGTGCTACGCACATACCGGTTATTGCACACCTACAGCTAACTGGCTTGGTGTGAAAGCTGATTGGCGTTCGGCAAGTGCGCCGCAGTTGACCAAAGTGGGGGATAAGTGGCAGTTGGAAATCGATAACATGTACACTTATTACAACATTCCGGCTAATACGGATGTGTACGCATTGGCATTTGTGTTCAATGACGGCCCTGGCGGGTCTAAGGAAGGCAAGACGGCGAATGGCCAGGATATCTTCGTGGTGATGGGCCAGGAATCGGTAGCGGATCCGTGGGATGCTGTCGATGGCGTTGCGGCTATTACCGGTACGCGTCCTTCGGGTGTTGACCAGGGTATCTATTACGGTTCGGACGGTACGTCTGTTACGCTCTGTACGTATGCAGCCAGCAAGACCCAACCGGCGAAGCGTGTCTTCCTGATTGGTGATATGACGGATTGGAAATTGAAATCCGAATACCAGCTCAAGCGCGACGGTAACTATTTCTGGATTACACTCACTGGCTTGACTCCGGGTAAAGAGTACCGCTTCCAATATGCTGTTGAGCGTGCAGACGGCGTGCGTAAGCAGATATCGGATCTGTTCTCGACCAAGGTCATTCACCCGGATGACAAATGGGAACCGAAACAAGCAGACCCGACGCTCATCGACTATCCGCTTACAGGTGCTGATGGCGGTTATGTGACGGTTATTCAGACGCAGAAGCCGGCTTATAACTGGTCGAGCGCTACGCTGAACTTCCAGCGCCCGGATAAGAACAACCTCGTTATCTACGAGCTTTGGACTTATGACTATACGCCAAAACGTACTATCGAAGGTGTGCGCGAGCGTCTCGATTACCTCCAGCAACTGGGCGTGAATGCCATTGAGCTCATGCCGATCTGCGAGTTTGACGGTAACTTAAACTGGGGCTACTCGCCTAACCACTATTTCGCGCCTGACCGTGCCTATGGTTCGGAGAATGATATCAAGCGTTTCATTGATGAGTGTCACCAACGCGGTATTGCAGTCATTCTCGATATGGTATTCAACCATGCGACGGGTCTCAACCCGATGAATAAACTCTATCCGTGCGGAACGGACCTGTCAAGCAACCCGTGGTTCAATGTAACCGCTCCGCATAGCGACAATGTCTATGAGGATTGGAACCATGACTTCGAGCCTGCACAGAAGATGTTCAAGCGCTCGATCCAATATTGGCTCACCGAGTACAAGGTGGATGGTTTCCGTTTTGACCTTAGCCACGGTTTCTGCGGTACGACCAAGAACTCGGTTACTCATATCAAAGATTACTACAACAATGGTCTGAAGGCTGTTTCGCCGACTGCTTATATGATTTGTGAGCACTGGGGCGATCAGATGGGTAGCGAGCGTCCGCAACTGATTAACGAGGGAATGCTCTGCTGGCAAAACACCAACAATGCCTATATGCAAGCAGCCATGGGTTGGCTCAAGGACGGCGATAGCTTTGCTGAAGCTAACAAAGATGGTTATGTATCGTATTGCGAGAGCCATGATGAGGAGCGTATGCAGTATAAGTGCAAAATGTGGGGTAATGGTGCTATCAAGACCGACGAGGCTACGCGTCTCGGCCGTGTACCGGCTTGTGTGGCTATGAACGTGCTGCTCAATGGTTCGCATATGATTTGGCAATTCGAGGAGATTGGTTATGACTTCTCTATCAACTGCGAAGCTAATCATCCGAATGGCAATAACACGGACTATCGTTGTAACATCAAACCGCGTCCTGAACCGCTTGGCTATTTCAGCAATGCTAACCGTGTAGAGGCATATAAGAAATGCGCACAAGCAATCCAACTGCGTACCAAACTGATGCCGAATGTGTTTGCCGGCAACCCGACGGCGCAGTCGATTGGATCGAGTGTGAAGGTTCGTTACGTACAATGGGGTTCGGATGTGTATGTAGTAGCTAACTTCGATGTGGCGGCACAAAGCGCTACGCTGCCTTCCGGCACATGGTATGATTATTATGCCGGCGGAACAAAGGCTGCTTCCTCTTATACGCTCCAACCGGGTGAACTGAAGATATTCACAGGCTCACAGGTAACGCTTCCGACTATCAATACGAATCTCGAGAGTATGTTGCCGATTGAGAATGTAGAGGCTGACGCACCGAAGGCGGTTAAGATCCTTCGTGACGGTCAGGTACTCATCCTCCGTGGCGACAAGACCTATACTATCACCGGACAACTCGTTCGTTAATGTACATCGCTATTGCAGGAAATATTGGTGCTGGTAAGACGACGCTGACGAAGATGTTAGCGCGCTATTACGGATGGGAACCGCGCTTCGAAAGCGTGAGTTTCAATCCGTATCTTGAGGATTACTACGGCGACATCAACCGCTGGGCGTTCTGCCTCGAGACCTATTTCCTCAAGGAGCGATTCAAAGACATGCTGGCCGTGCAGAAAGCCACGCATACCATCGTACAGGACCGTTCTATCTTTGAAGGTGTGTATGTGTTCGTCAAGAACAACCACGAGCGCGGAGACCTTTCCGAACGCGACTATACTACCTTCATGGAACTGTTCGACCTTATGAAATCGCAGATGAAGATGCCGGATATGATGATTTACCTTCGTAAGTCCGTGCCGGCACTCATCGCGCAGATCCAGAAACGCGGACGCGACTACGAGCAGACCATGCAGATTGATTATCTGAAGGGACTGAACGAGAAATACGAAGATTTCATCTTCAATAAGTACGAAGGCCGCGTGCTGGTTATCGAGTCCGACGGAATGGATTTTGAAAACAACCCCGCAGATTTCCGGAAAGTCATCGACCGCGTCGATGCAGAACTTTTCGGATTGTTCAGTGAGAATAATTGGAATATTAATACTTAAAAACCTCTGGAACTTAGAGGCGTTCTCTAACCTCGGGATTTAAAACGTGGTTTTGAAGACCGAAGAGCGAGAACATGGCGTAGCGCTATACGAGTGCAAGGCACGATGTCGCGCGAGCCGTAGTTCACGCGAATGCATATAGCTGTAGCAGGAAATATCGGTTGTGGTAAGACTACACTGACTAACATGTTAGCCAAACATTATGGCTGGGAACCGCGTTTTGAGAGCGTGGAGTATAACCCGTATCTGTCGGATTTCTATGCCGACATGGCGCGGTGGTCATTCAATCTGCAGGTCTATTTCCTCAACAAGCGTTTCAAAGACGTGGTGGAGATCGGTAAGGAAAGCAAGTACATCATCCAAGACCGTACGATCTACGAGGATGCCCGTATCTTCGCTCCCAATCTCCATGAGCAGGGCTTCATGTCAGACCGAGATTTCGATAACTATCGTGACTTGTTCGACCTCATGATGTCGCTCGTCAAGATGCCGGATCTGCTTATCTATGTGCGTGCGTCGCTGCCTACACTTGTTGCACAGATTCAGAAACGCGGGCGTGGCTATGAGCAGTCTATCAAACTTGACTACCTGCAGGGACTCAACGACAAGTATGAGAACTGGATTAAGGACTATAAGGGCAAACTGCTCATCGTCGAAGGCGATAAGATCAAATTCGGCGAGAATCCCGAAGACTTCCGTTGGGTTACTGACCGTATAGACGCCGAACTCTTCGGTCTCTTCCCGTTCGAATCGGACGCCACGACAGGCAAGGAGATTTGATGATCAGACATTTCTTGGATTATATAGCAATAGAGCGGAAATACTCGCAGCGCACCGTGGAGGCTTACCATGATGACCTGCGAGATTTCTGTCGTTTTATGGCCTGGGAGATTGAGGACTTCAATCCAAAGGAGATAGACGAGAATGATGTCAAAGCATGGATGCTGGATATGCTCGACAAGCAGCATCAGGCTCCGCGTTCGGTCAAACGACGACTCTCCGCTTTGCGCAGTTTCTATAAATATCTGCTGCGTCAGAAACTGGTCACCAAGGATATCACGGCGCGTATCATCCCGCCTAAGGCAGACAAACCTCTGCCGGTCTTCTTCCGTCCGACTGAGATGGAGGCTGTGACAGAACAGGAACACTGGGCCGATGATTTCGAGTCCATCCGCGATGCTCTTATCATCGAGGTGCTGTATCAGACCGGTATGCGACAAGCCGAACTGCTGGGCTTGCAAGATAACGATTGGGATTTGGAGCAGGGTCAGGTGCGTGTCTTCGGTAAACGCCGCAAGGAGCGGGTCGTGCCGATAGGCGAGAACCTCATCAAGCAGATAAAAGGATATCTGGAGGTGCGTGACGCGGAAATGACGAATAGTCAGTCGCTAATGACATGTTCTCCTGCTTTCTTTGTGATGAAAACCCGCGCGGGATACGTAAAACCGCTGAGCAAGAACACCTTATATACTATTGTGCGCACGCGTATGGGTGAGGTCTCGACACTCAAGAAACACTCGCCGCATGTGCTGCGTCATACTTTTGCCACCACGATGCTGGATAACGGCGCCGACATCCGGACCATCCAGACACTACTTGGTCACGCCTCGCTTAGTACAACCCAAGTCTATACGCATACTACTTTCGAGCAGATCAAGCGCGTGTACATGGCAACCCACCCGCGGGCAAAGGCAACTCCGGATGGCAAAAATGAGAAAAAAGACTAAAAAATGCATTTTTTTGCAAAAATATTTGGTCAATTCAAAAAAAAGCAGTAATTTTGCACGCTTTTTCGTCGGAAGAGTATCGACGAGTCGGCTCTTGAAGCCAGTTCGTGCTCAATAAATTGCACACGATCTCGCCTCTATAGCTCAGTTGGTAGAGCACTAGATTTGTAATCCAGCGGTCGTTGGTTCGAGTCCGACTAGAGGCTCAAGGTTCTTTGAAAAATGGGTGTGTTCCAGAGTGGCCAAATGGGGCAGACTGTAAATCTGCTGTCTTCGACTTCGGTGGTTCGAATCCATCCGCACCCACAAAAGCGTGAGTAAAGGAAACCCCTTACCCTCGGGAGGTAAAACGCTGTTTTGCCGACCGAAAAGCGTAGCACAATACGTAGCGTAATTGAGCGGCTTTGCTGCAAATCACGCGAGTGTTAGTGCAAGCGCGCGAAAGTAGCTCAGTCGATAGAG
>JAFWAK010000132.1 GCA_017507715.1 Paludibacteraceae bacterium
ATGCGCTTTTCGGTGGTAACGCTAGTCCATCGGGGATATCCGAACTGGTCGTATTCCGCGACTCTCTTTATTACCTGTTTTGTCTTCATTGGCACTACTCCTGCTTTTTTGAGTAGTGTCAACTTTTTTCAGTATAAGACAACGGCAAAATTTCAAGAATTATCGCAGAGGGTGTTTCCCGCAAGTTTTTTAAGGGTAAGGTTATCGTTGTTTACGGTCCGAGGCAGAGCGGCAAGACGACCCTTATCAAGGAACTGCTGCGAGAAATGGCTGTTTCGCCCGTATTTTTGAATGGCGACGATGATTTGGATGTCCATTATTTTGATACGGTGACGGCCAGTCGCTGGACTCAGTTGATGGGCGAAAAGAAGGTTGTTTTTATCGACGAAGGTCAAAAGATTCAGAACCTGGGGCGTGCGGTAAAACTGCTTGTGGATTCTCGCGACGATGTTCAAGTGGTGATTACCGGGTCAAGTTCGTTCACCTTGGCAAATTCCGTGAAAGAACCCTTGACTGGGCGCAAATTTGAATACAGGTTGTTCCCGTTAAGTTATGCGGAACTGGCGAAACATTTTGGCGTTTTAGATGAATCGAAAAAATTGGAGCTGCGCCTTATTTACGGGAGTTACCCTGAAGTCGTGACAAACGAGGACGGCGTCAAAGAAACGCTCAAGATGCTTGCGGACAGCTACCTGTATCGAGATTTGATGCAGTACGAAGGAATTCGAAAACCAGCGGTGCTTGAAAAATTGCTGCGAGCGGTGGCCCTGCAGGTGGGCAGCGAAGTCTCTTATAACGAATTAGCCGGACTCATCGGTGTATCGCGAACACTTGTGGAATCATATCTGAAAATATTGGAGCAGGCGTTTATCATTTTCCCGCTTGCGTCGTATTCGAACAACCTGCGCAACGAAATCAAGAAAGGTGTCAAGTATTACTTCTGGGATAACGGAATTCGCAACGCCGTACTGAACGATTTTACGCCTGTGCCGCAAAGGAACGATATCGGCGCACTTTGGGAAAACTACGCCATCAGTGAACGCATGAAAAGGAACGCCTACAGCCGTGCAGACGGACTCCCTTATTTTTGGCGGACAACCGACCAAATGGAAGTCGATTACCTCGAAGTCTATGGTTCAAAAATCAAGGCGTTCGAATTCAAGTGGAACCCTAAAAAGAAAAGTCGCGTCACCAAGGCGTTTACCAATCGATACCCTGAAGCCGAGGTGGAAACTATTACGCCAGAGAATTTTGGGGAATGGGTGGGGTAATGCCTCCCGTCCAAAAGAAATCGATGTATGTTTTTTTTCCTAAATTAGAGATGATATGAAAAGTTTCAAATTTCTTGCGATGTTACTCTTTACCGCTCTTGTATCAAGTGCATGGGCAACTGAAATAACCATTGAAGCCAATGGTCAAACAATCTCTGACGCGACAACATGGGAGAATTGTACTGTCAACATTACGGGTGATGGCACGGTAACCTTCGGTTCTCGTATCTATATCAATGGTGATGTTGCACTGAACCTCGGTGCAGGTGCAACGCTTATTGCCAGCGGGGGTATTAGTGTACATGAAGGCAATAGTCTGACGATTGACGGAGAAGGAAATCTAACAGCTAATAGCAACACTTTTTCTGAAGCTGCTATCGGTGGCAGTTATGGTAGTCCTAATGCGGGTACGATTACTATTTCTGGCGGAACTATTAATGCAAGTAATAATAGCAAAGGTGTCTCTGCCGCGATAGGAGGCGGATATAGTAATTATGGTGGCAATGGCACTATTATCATCAATGGTGGTACGATTACAACAAATATTATACAGGGAGGCGCGGCCTCAATAGGTGGTAGCAAAGGTGCTAATGGAGGTCACATTACTATTGCAGGTGGATCTATAACAGCAAATCGAAGTGGCGCTGCTACTGGTGCTGGTATAGGCGGTGGCGAAAAAGGCAATGCCGGTATAATTATTATTTCCGGGGGTACAGTAACGGTACCAGCCAGTAGTAGCGCCAGGGGAGCTGGAATTGGAAGCGGAGAAAAATCTGACGGAGAAGGCAGTATCACTATCAATGATGGTAATATTACAGCCGTTGGGGGAGCAATTGGCGGTAGTGCTGGCATTGGAGGCGGTTCGAACAGCTCTGCAGGCACAATCACCATCACTGGCGGCGTTGTAAATGCTACAGGTGGATATGAAAGTGCCGGAATCGGTGGAGCTCGTGGCGTAAATGGTAGTGGCGGAACTATCGCTATTAGCGGAGGTCAGGTTACCGCCCGTGGCTCTGATGGCGCCTACGGAATAGGACCGAGTAAAGACGGTGCAGAAGGTACAATCTCCATGTCGTGGACTGACAACACGGACTTCATCGATGCGAGTTATGCCGGTACAATCACTATTCTCAAAGGCAAGCGTTTCTTCTATGACGAAACGGAGATGTTTGCCAAAGCAGAAGGGTTGTATAAACAGGAGAAAAAAATAATTCCCGCTGTTCTTGATAACAGTTTGCTATCAAGTGGTGAGATTCTGATGCAGAGGAATTTTGTCACCACAGAAGGAACAGCAGTCGATGTCAGTTATGATGTTTACGACTACAACGGCGACAAGCTGACAGATGGCACTGACTACACTGCAGTCATTAAGAACAGCAACGACCAGATGGTTACAACCTTTGATCAACTGGGCGACTATACGCTGACGGTGACGGGTATGGGCAATTACAGTGGCTCGAACGCATATACGTTCAGCCTTGTGGAATGGGATATGGCTTTGATGCAGGATGGTAGCGAGCATTATGCAAATCTGCCTGAGAATGGAACAAAGACGGTCTATCTCAATGTCGGACAGAGCATCAAGGTCTATGACAGCGAAGGCAAGGATGGAAAATTAGTAGTTTCCGACGGACGCCTATTACTTCACGTTCCTACAGGATACGCTTTGGTGGTTTCAGGCAAAACCGATGCAATGAAATGGAACGAAGTGCAGCACGACACTACAAATTTCCTGTCTGCATACGAAAACGAGAATTTGACTGATGAGATAACCTCGCTGTTTGGCAATAGCAATAACATTTCATTTGCAAGCGCTGGCAATTCAATGTTGATACGCTTGAATGCTCAAAAGATTTACCGATATGATGACCAATACGGACTTGAACTAACGATTTCCGTACAAAAGTCTCTTTCGCATTCAGATATCACCATCGACACCATCCCCGACCAGACTTACTCTGGTTCTGAGATTTGTCCCGAAATTTCCGTGAAAGACGGCGAAACAACGCTCATCCTTGGTACCGATTATACGGTCGAATGTGCGAACAATGTGTCGGCCGGA
>JAFWAK010000133.1 GCA_017507715.1 Paludibacteraceae bacterium
GCCACCTGAGAAACGATGGCATCCATGCGCCGTATTTCTCCGCAATCTCATCTTGGAAGGTGTCAACGACGTTCACGAAACACGACTCTATATAGTCGCATACGGCGTTCGGGAAGAAGCCCGCCAAGTCCCACTTGATGATCCATGTTGTTTCGGTGTAACCGTTGCTCACCTCGCAGATGTCTTCTATCACCTGATTGATAGCTGCTTGCGAACCCATGCCCTCGCGGTTATTGAAAGTTCGCGGGTGTAGTATGCGCTCAATCCAAGGCTTCATGATGTCGCAAAGAATGTGGTCGATGATGCGACCAGCAAACTCCGTGGCGAATATCTCACGCCATTTAGGTATTGAAGTGAGGAAGGTGTAGTTATGAAGAATGCGGAATGTCCTCTGCATGAGCTCGCGCATCAAGCGAACAAGCAGCGGTGGCCAGTTGATTTCAAAAGCCATCGAATCACGCCCGTAACGCTTGTTCTTTCTGGTAGAAAGCATCACGCTGAGCAACAAAACAAAGAACGAAATCTCGGTCATGATAAAAGCGTAAAACTTTAAATATCGGTAAAATCGCGACCGCCTGTACGCGATTCGCGTTATTGACGTTGTTGTTGTTGAGGTTGCCGTTGTTGCCGTTGAAGATCCAAGCGTTATTGACGTTGTACCTCTCTGCCCACCAACGGTTCGTGCGGGTCGGAGTCACATCGTGACACTGCTATAAATGATAGCCGGACTCCCTTTTACCTTATTCGCATCTGGCAGTCACCTCTTGTCATTACTGACCGACCTGCGATTGCTCCTGACGTTTAAGCGACCGCGCCGCGTTTCTCCATTTCCTGACACCTTCCTCTATACGTTCCAACTGTACGGCGATGCGCAATTTGTCTTTATCTGTCAGCAATCCTTGCGCAATACACAACTCGAAATTCGCTGATAATATACCGAACTCGCCAAGCATTTCGCGGATGTGTTCTTGGCGGACCTCCTGGCACTCTTTTGCGATAGAGAAGTGACGGATGATATTTTGCGTCGCCCGTTTCATCTCTACCGGCGCACCTTCGATACGTTCAATCTTAGGCATTCGCTGAATGGCGGGATATAAAATATAAAGAAGATTCTTGGCATCTGCCAGAATCGAGTCCTTATCATTGTGTGCCTTGTGACCGCGAGGCTTCTTGTGCTCGTTCATTATTTCTATTTATTTCGATTGCGTACCTGTCTGACTGCTGCTCGTAAGCATCTTGTAGGTATTCGTCGTAGTCGGTGTAAATCTTTTCCATAAGTGCAAGCCCCGTGCCGCGCCAGCGCGACGGCACGGGAGCATTTATATTTTAATCAATTTCTAAAAGCGCGACCGCCTGTACGCGATACGCGTAAACGACGTAGTAGCCGTAGAGGGTGCCGTAGTAGCCGAGGAAGATCCAAGCGTAACTGACGTCGCACCTCTCTGCCCACCAACGGGGCGTGCTATTATTGATGGCGGTCGTACCCATCTTCGTGACAGACGGTGCCAATGCTGCGAGGCAAGCGTCTTTCATTAGTTCTGTACCTTCGAGCACACCAGGAGTATGGAGGTCGCCTGCGTTCAGACCATCAACACCATAGGAACGATTGTACCCGTAATGCAATGCTGGGAATTTTGCCTTTGTGCCACCACTCTTGGTTGGTGCCATCTTATTAGCATACAGTCTTCCCATTTCTGCGCCATCAGGCAGGGCAAAACAGCCGTATTGCTGTGGACAAACTACTGCGTAGCACTTCTTCAGATACTCCTCGTAGGTCTTATACGCTGCACGTAGGTCGGCGCAATACTGTGAACTCTCAAACTCCGAGGGCTTTATGGGCGCATCGTTGCCGGCACGGGGACCGACGGGTTCGTTGGCGGTCGGTACACGACCGCTACCTGTGGCCCACGCCTTGGTGCGAGCGATGTTCTGCACACCCCAGTAATTGGTGTAGAATCCGCGCTCACCTCGCCAATAAACAGAGTTTTCGGGCATATCACCCCATGTTACATGAGCGATGGTACAACCTGTTGCGCTAACCACATAGAATCGGTAGTCCACGCACGTGTCGCACTGGATAATGATCTGTGTTCCGTCGCTCTCCACCTTGTTACCCTCTGCGTCGGCCAGGTATGCCCACCAGTCTTTTGTATCACCTACTTCAGAGGCCTTCGCAGCCACGGCAGCGGAAATCTCGGCAGCACTCGTCGCGTCGATTGCAGTTGATGTCAGCGTCACGTCCACGGTGGTATCAACGGAATAGTCTGGGCTCATGCGCAGCTTGATAGCCAATGTGGTGCTGCTGATAGCAGTGATGGCATACTGGCACACGTCGAGATACTTCAAATCGGCAGCGTCCTTATCAATCACACCTACCTTGCGACCTTTACGCAGATAGACGTAGCCGACATGCACCCATGCGCTGGGAATGATGGCCTTCTGAATCCACGAGCCGCCCTTGACATAGGTAATCTCGTTGCTTTCGTTCAAAAACACCAAGTCGCCAACAACTGGACTGGTAGTAATCACGTTCACACCGTCCACGATAATCTCGCGGGTGGTCTCTATGAGCGAAACCTGACTCTCGATGGTCGGCTTCACGGCTGCATCGTAGGCAGCTTTGTTTGCATAACTTTTGATTGCCATATTCTTATCCTTTCTTTATTTTTAGTTCATCAAAACCCAATCGCTCACAGAGTTCGTCACACTGAACGCGGTGTACTCCTTCTTATTGGTCGTATCGAGATACTTCTGACC
>JAFWAK010000134.1 GCA_017507715.1 Paludibacteraceae bacterium
TACCACATTTCCGTCTTACCCATACATTTCTCGTTCTCCAGAGCGAAGTCATCATCCGGGTGCACTTGTATCGACAGGTCGTCAATGGCGTCAATGAACTTCAGCAACAGCGGGAAATGGTTTCCGAAAGTATCATATACTTTCTCTCCTACCAGTTCGTCCATATAGACCTCAAGCAGGTCTTGGAGCGAGTCACCGGCATGCGGACCGTTAGCCACTTCCGTCGGATACTTCTCAATATCCGACATCACCCATGCCTCACCTACGTTCTCATAGTCCGCCGGCACGTGGTTATACCACTTCTCGATGGTATGTCCGCCCCAAATCTTATGGAACAGCTGTGGTTTGAATTTAAAAGGATAAAGCATAAATCTAAGATTTATGATTGGTTATTGGTGATTTATAGTTTTCTTAGTTTCTTCTCCCATTTCCAAGCAGAGGCAAGGACGTCACGAAGCGGCGTATCGGCTTTCCAGCCCAGCACTTCGTTCGCTTTCTTGGGATTGGCCCATACTTGCTCGATGTCTCCTTCCCTGCGGCCTACAACGGTATAAGGGAGTTTCACACCCGTAGCGGCCTCGAACTCGTTGATGAGCGTGAAGACGCTGATGCCGTTGCCTGTACCAAGGTTGAAGACTTCCACCTGGTCGCGGTCTTCGACGTTGAGCATGCGGTCAATGGCCTTCACATGGGCTTTGGCAAGGTCCACAACATAGATATAATCGCGGATACACGAGCCGTCCGGTGTGTTATAGTCATTGCCGAACACTTTGAGTTCAGGACGAAGTCCTGCAGCCGTCTGCGTGACAAAGGGCAAGAGGTTCTGCGGCACGCCGTTCAGCAGTTCGCCAATGCAAGCCGAGGGATGCGCACCTATCGGATTGAAATAGCGCAGGATAGTAGCATTCAGCGACTTATCCGCATGCGCCTCATCACGGATGATCTCTTCGTTAATCTGCTTGGTGTTGCCGTAAGGCGAGAGAGCGGTCTGGATAGGAGCCGTCTCATCCACCGGCAGATGGGCCTCGTCGGGCTGACCGTACACGGTACAAGAGGACGAGAAGACGATATTCGGCACACGGTGCAGTTTCATTACCTCCAACAGCGTCACGAGGCTGCCGAGGTTATTACGATAGTATAAGAGCGGCTTCTCCACCGATTCATTCACCGCCTTGCTGGCCGCAAAATGAATGACACCGACGATGTCCGGGTACTGGCGGAAGACTCCGTCCAGATCCATGAAGTTACAGCAGTCGATATTGGCAAAGTCCGGTTTACGCCCCGCAATGGCGGCAATGCCGTCCAACACGTCAATAGAGGAGTTGCTCAAGTTATCGACAATAGTCACGTCGAAGCCTTTCTGCATGAGTTCTACCGTCGTATGAGAGCCTATATAGCCGGTTCCGCCTGTAACGAGTATTCTACTCATCTGTGATTTATGATTGCAAATTTATGATTTATGATTTGTGATTTAAAAGAGCTTCGCAGGATAAACGCCCTCTTTGATGAGCCGGTTGATCTTCATGACTACCTGCGGACGGTCTTCTATATAGGTCACTCCGAACCATTTGGCGGTGGTGTCCAGCACTTGGCAAGTAGCCTTACCGGAAGTGATGAGTTGGTTCACCAGCGACGGGATATAGGACTCGGATTTGAGTTCCTGCCCATGCTCAGCCAGGAAGAGGCGGAAAGCCTGTTCGCTATACTCGAAATAATCCGGCGTGAAGCCCCAACAGTTCATCGAGACCGGTGTATTCGGGTCAAGCGGCGTATCTACCCATCCTCTGTGAAGACAATAGTACCATTCTTATCCTCTATCTTCGTACGCTCGATGACATTGGTCAGATTGCCGTTCTCGTCCGTTGAGCAGACGCCACGGCTGACGGTTCCGTTCTCGCTAAGGGTGTTGGCCACGCGATAGCCGACCATACAATACGCTCCTTTCTTACCTTCAGCCGAACGGAGGAAGTCCGCCAGAACCTGAAATGCCTCTTTGCCATAGAAATCATCGGCATTGATGACCGCAAAAGGCTCATGAATAAGGTCCTTGCCCATCAGCACGGCATGATTGGTACCCCATGGCTTGGTGCGTTCCGGATTGAAGGAACAGCCCTCCGGCACTTTATCCACCGACTGGAAGCATAGTTCGCATTGCACTTTGCCTTCGTACTTGCTGAGTACTACACGGCGGAAATCGTCCTCGAAATCCTTGCGGATGACAAATACAATCTTGCCGAAGCCGGCACGCAGCGCGTCATACACGCTATAGTCCAGAATGGCTTCGCCATTAGGTCCGAGTCCGTCTATCTGCTTGAGACCGCCATAACGGCTGCCCATGCCTGCTGCAAGGATAAATAATGTAGGTTGCATATTGAGAATTTATGATTTCTTAGCCCGCAAAGGGCACGATTAATTCAAATTTATGATTTATGATTTATTCGTTTACGATGACTGTTTTGCCGTGTACTTTCTTGTGTCTAATCCAAAGGCCGTATACCTCAGAGCAGTTACCGGCTGTGATGAAGGCTTTGATCTTATTATCACGGATAAAAGCCATGACGCTTGAGAACTCATCCTGCGTCAGCAGGGCTTGGATCTCTATATGCTCTTCTCCGCTGTAACCGCCCTGTATCTTATAGAGCGAGCAACCACGGACGAGTTTCTCCACGATATATTGGCGAATCCGTTCGGGCTCTTCCGAGACGATGCAGACGCGCTTGCGCTTGTTGAGTGACGAAGTGAAATAGTCAATAGCCAAGCCGTTGATCCACGTACCGATAATACCGATGACTACCATGCGGAAGTCATTGATGAGGAACGCTGTACAGCAGATGATCACACCGCCGATGGCAACCGACGTACCTATATCGAAATGGAGGTATTTGTTGACTATCTTACCGAGAATGTCCAAACCGCCGGTAGAAGCGTTGATACGGAACATAACGGCCTGGCAGATAGAGAGAAGCAGGACGAAGCAGATGAGGTCAAACCACACATCTCCTTGTCCCAATCCGCCACTCA
>JAFWAK010000135.1 GCA_017507715.1 Paludibacteraceae bacterium
ATGGCACCGAGAGCACCACAACCTACACGCTGACCGCCACCAACACCAGCGGCGACATCATCGGTCAAGCCACGGGCACGATGACCATCTGCTCCAACACCAAGACCCTGCTGCACGGCTCGCTCTTCACCGGCACACGCACATTCCTTAGTCTCTCGACGGCATGGAACAGCGACATCGACGAAGGTTTCTAAGGCCCGAGACGCATGTGGAGACCGTCACAGATGCACATATCCTTTGCGCTTCTGTGCATCCTGTCACTTTCCACTTCGTGCCGGGACGACGAGCCGATAAGCCCTTTTGACCCTGCGAGCAATGAGGCGATAGTATGTGAGACAGACTCGGACGAATGGCATGTGTGCCTATTAGCAAAAGGACTTTTATATTCAGAAGCCGTGCAAGTAGAGATGCCGGAGCCGTGGCAGTTTCCGACCCGTGAGGACGCGCAGACACTCAAAACGCTCACCTATCCAAACGATGAGCGTTTTGTCACGTCCGACGGCTACACTTTCGGCATGCCTTCAGCATCGGTCAGCAAAGCAGGCAGCAAGACGCGATATTCCGTACTCGGTCTATGGAAGCGCAAGACCACTATCGACGTGCCGTTCTAAGCAGACAGCACATAGTCGATAACCTTACGGTTCCACTTGGCTGTTAGTTTCCAATCGTAGTCGCGGTAGGAGGAGCCATTAACCGTGCGATCTATATGTCCCATCGATTTATTGATGATGTAGTCTGGGCACTCCAATTTACCCGCTATAGTTGCCCAAGTCCTTCTGATAATAGCCAAGTTCACCTTAAAACCGACCGCTTTGCTCAACTCGACAAAATTATCGCAGAGCCGATAGTGCAAACTCCGACAACCCGCCTCGAAGTTAAACATCCTGCCGTTTCCTTCGTACTTACTGATAATCTCACTAAGTTCCGGTTCAACTTGCACATGCACCGCACGATGAGTCCGCTTCTCTACTTTCTTACGCACATACACAGCCTCTTCGCCCATTGGTAGGTCGTACATATCCTGAAAGTTGATCCCGCACAGATAGAAAGACGCAAGCAGTATGTCCTTTGCACGCTGCATACCCGGATGACCTGCGCAGTCAATCAACATCAACTTTCTAACCTGCTTTCGGTTAATCGTCACGATGTCATGCTCCGGCACAGGCTCAATGCGATAGTCAAGAAACGGGTCCATGTCACGGCTGCACATCCGCCTCCTCAGTCCCTCCTTATAAGTTGCACGCACATAACTCTCCATCTTGAAGCGCGTCGGCTCGCCACGACCAGTGCTCCTAATCCACGCCTTCATGTCCACTAACCGCTCGTAGTTCAAATCGGCAAACGACAGCCCGTCCAACTGCCGTGCTTGTATGTATGCCAACACCAGCCGCCACACATACGCATAGTTCTCCTTTGTCCGTGTGCCCTTCGTTTGCCCATACCCGTCCAAGAAAGCCATGAAATCCGCCGTCTGCTGCGTTTTCTTTTTCTTTTGGACTAATTGTACCGCCGAGGTCTTTGGTGCGCTCACACGCGAACCAAATATATACGCACGTATATCATTAGCCGTCATCTGATCCAGTTGCGCACCACCACCGTCCGCTCGCTGCAAGTCGAACATCGCTTCATCGTATTGCCGCACGATGCCAGATAGCTGTTCCTTTTTATACATCGACATAGGTGCCTTCTTGCTGATGGTGTCGTAGATGTTCGACCCATTAAAGAATACAGGCTCGACCCACACCCCGGTAGGGTGCCATGCGTTCGTGCCTTTGTGACTGATGCGCATCCGTACTTGCTGCATCCCGTTTTTCTCCGTCCTACTATCCAGACGTAAAATAATACTTGCCATAGTTGTATATTTTAATTGTTTTATGTCTTATTCCTTCCAAATCGGTAACATTGCGCAAAAATGTTACCGAAAATGTTACCGATTTAGAGTAAATTTCGTACTAATATGCACCTATTTTGTACTATCCAAATCACCATAAAAACCCATCATTTGGCACATATATACGCAAAAAGAGCATGTCGGACGTAATCCAACATACTCATATTCACATAATTACGGGCTTCTCACCCTCTTTTGAGCCTTTGGGCGGACTCGAACCGCCGACCCACGCATTACGAAGGGATTTCGGTGGCTATTTTTCAGTAAGTTACAATGCATATTATAAAAATGTTACCGATTTGTTACCGCTCTAATAGCATTTGCTTCAACGCCCATACCCCAGTGTCATTATAAAATCCAGGTGTGCGTATGCCCGTGAGCGTATCACGCTGCGCGTGCGTTTCTATAGCCGTGGCACCATAATAGGTGTTGCGGTATTTTTCGTAATACATCACCTCGCCGTCTGGGAAAACAGCAAGTTCTATATTGCATCGACATGACTGAGCGGCAGAGTCGTTTCCTTCAATCGTCCAATAGCAATAATAGTGTTCAGGAAAATGTCGCGTCTCGATGCGGATGGAGTCGATGATAGCTTTATCAGGCAATAACGCTGCGAGATGATACATAGTGTCCTGCTTGGTGCGTTCCGGGCACAGTACTTCGGAATGATACAGGATGTGCATAGACAATGGATCGACCGCGCGATCGAGGATGAACCGCTTGGCGAGTTGCTCTGGTGTCGGCTTACATGCGCAGAGAGCCACAGCAGCAATGATATAGAAAAGTGTCCGTCTCATTTCTTCAGCGCATAAATATATACCGTCCCAACAAAATAGTAGCGGTTTTCTATGTCATCGTGTTCTTGTTCGATATTGCCGGTGATTGGCATAGGGAAGGGGCGACCAAGCGCGCGAATATGGTCTATGCAAGCCGCAGGAATGAAGCCGAGGTGGTGTCCGTCCTTATGGAAGATTGCAATCGCGTTCGGGTCGTGCTCGTTGGTCTGGTCTGGCTGTAAGTACCCATCAAAGTCACCGACATAGGCGGCAATACCATCGCGATAATTTATACCTGCGATATTGTAATCGTGCAACTCATAAACGCTGGTATAAGTGCCATCTGGCCGTTTGTCAGGCAGCGGACCGTCATAGGTCATATCATCCACCGCTGCAACGGTGGCTGCATCTCCATACATTTGTGCTTGGCGGCGTACCTCGATAAGTGCCACAAGGCGGTATGACTCCGCGATCAGTTCTTCAGTCGATTTGTCAGAAGCGGCAGGTGTAGCCGCATGGCTGCCTTTGAAGCTCTTGGAGATAAGGACTACCAGCACAACGACAAAGGCGGAGAGAAATAGCAAAATCAGTTCCATATTTTAGTATTTTGTGTTTGTTTTATATTTTGGTGGCGCGGAGTGGACTTAGACTAAGACTCACGACTCGTTTTTTATTTATAATATAAAAAACGAGTCTTGTGAGTCAGTCAGTCCGCTCCTGCGGCGGTCATTGTTTACGTGTTCCTGCGGTCATTGAATCAAGGATGGTTCGCATGGTTTTGTTATTAGATTCGAGTTCGGCGATGCGTTTATCCTTCTCATCTAAAAGAGCTTGCACTGGGTACGGGATAGTAGAAGTACCGACATAGATTGAGCCACCAGCACTGCTTCCGTTCGCCTCGTTGTGATTATAGATGCGCGGATGGTCGGTGGTTTTGGTCATCTGTCCTTCACCGAGTATGAGCCAGTTGGCATCTATATCCGGGAACATGTAGAGCAGCATGTATAATACCGAGAACTGAACGGATGTGTCTTCTCCGTTTATCTGGCGACCAAGTTTAACGCGGAGGGTTTCGTCTCCTTCCGCAATCTTCGAGATGCTCATGCGCTTGTAGGTAAGCATGTGTCGAATCCGCTCCTTTAGCAATTTTTCTTCGTTAGATAATGCCATAAAATGTACGTTTTTTTAAGATTTTATTTACTATCTTTTGGAAAAGGTGACGAAAATTTGGTCGTTTCGAATAAAATGTGTACCTTTGCACTCGATTTTGAAAGTACGGGTACAGATACAAAATCAACCGACCACCTAAACGGCGATTTCCAAAGTATCTGAATGAGGTTCACAATCCCGGCAAGGAGAAACCTCGGATGACCCTCACGCTTGAGAAGTCAAAAAGCTCTAACTTTTCCAAGGAGGTGCGGAGGTACCAAATCCGCCCTCTATGGAAATGGACGGCAAAAATACAAAATTATTTCAAGATATGCAAATTTTGAAGTAAGAATCCAAAAGATAGTAAATAAATTATTAAATATAATATATTATGGCACGGAGAAAAGCAGACTATGACAGCTTGATAGTTCAGGAGTTTCTGAATAAGGCGCAGGCGATGGCTTACACGAACTGCAAGACGGAAGAGAAGTTCGACGAGTTGATACATCCGTATGTGCATACCTACCAAGGCAGTCAGGGCGTGGACTATTACGTGCCGGAACTGAGAAAGCGCAAACTGGCGATGGTAGTGACCTCGCCAACTAAGTAACCTAACATATCTATTCACAAATCAAGGGCGGTGAGGCCGCGACGGATAGCCGCCCAACATCTTTGACATAATGAAACGCAGGTAGGCTCACTATTAAGACGTGAGATGAACTGGCGGTACGGGATAAAACAGAGTGAATGTGGCTCTACATAATACGACCAACACGCCCAGTGTGATTCTGAATCTGGCACCCGCTTGCAACACTATAAAGCGTTCCCCAACGCATTGCACCTCCTAACTACTTGGGTGAAAGTAGGACTGTGCTTTACGTAAGTAATAATAGTTAATTTATAGGGCGATGGTGCAACGCCCACAGGCGATAGTAATTCAATGGTAGAATCTTCGGATAGCCGAGGGAGTTGCGGGTTCGAGTCCCGCCTATCGCGCAAAGACGATCTTTGAAAAATTGAATTTACCTCACTACTTACCGAACAGAGTAAGTAAAAGACGGTTAATAACTCGGCTGTGCTGCTCTCTTTCAACGCTTCTCTGGCTGATGGCACAGGTTACATGGTAGTGGGGTATTTCTAAACCGGCAGGCTGGCTATTAAGATGCCAGAAATAATAAGGTGCCAACGCCAAGAGGTTAAACCGAAATGCACAAGCCAATAGGTAAAACGATAGGCAAAGCGTGGTGGTCTCATCAAAGCCCTTGCACAAGGTCAAAACCGCTGCAACAAGGGTTCGCGTTCAAAGCCACGGATGGAATAAACCATTGCACACGAAAGTGTAGGACCCGCCGGTCACATAGGAAGGTAGTGCCTCTATTAAGATGAGGCTTGGACATTCTGCCAGATACACGGATAAGACAGTAAAGCAGCCTGCTACTAAGATTTGCCCTCTGCGCCCGTGTCCTGCGACTTTGGGACTTCGGAACCGCCTT
Organism: Paludibacteraceae bacterium; assembly: GCA_017507715.1. Classification (GTDB taxonomy): domain Bacteria; phylum Bacteroidota; class Bacteroidia; order Bacteroidales; family Paludibacteraceae; genus Colicola. The sequence goes on from JAFWAK010000135.1 coordinate 5,310, forward strand.
CCTTCACAGGCAGAAAGTGGCTGCATAAAATTGGTACAGCCGGGACGACGGAAGGGAACCTGAGAAGGCAAGCAACAGTCGGAGGATAATTTGTACACCAAGTCGGGAGAGTTACCCGACCTGCCTACAAAACAAATTAAAACACATAGCAATATGAAAAAGCTTAAAATCATCAACAGAATTGTATGGGCGGTCATCGCCATTGTACTGAACATCATGGTCGTACACTATTGGGGTGAGATGAACTGCCCGATCAAGAGTCTTGTGCTCGGCAGCATCGTTTACACTGCCTTCTGCGTGTGCTTCTGGTTTTGCATCCATAACCACTTCACCGAGATAGAAAGGAGATGAGCATGACCGAGATCATACCGATTGAGAAAGTCAAGAAGCAGGGCAAAAAAGACTTCTATTACGTGGATGAGGTCAGATGTCCGCTGACCACCGAAAGCCAAGCGGCAAGCCGATGCAAACAATGTCAGCACTGCCGGATATACTTAGGAAACAAGGTCAAATGCACCTACGCTGACGACCAGATACGCAAAGAACGAAAAACAGTAACAGGATATTAAAACCATAACAATATGACAGAATTACAAAGACAACATGCTGCAGAGTTCCTGCTTAGAACCAAGGAACTGCTTGGCGGTGACGATCCGAAGTTCTTGCCTAAGGTGTTTGTAGTGGAAGGTAAGTGCTACCTATTCCTGAACGCTGCACGCCGTGCCGCTTTTGGAACAGACCTGCCTATCGAGGTGATGACAATCGAGGATGCGTGGGAGATAAGTAGGCACATGCCTGCCGACACGCTCGACACAAATGAGGTAGAGTGGAACTTTGATCAAACCGGCAGTACATTCGATGGTCGCCTCTTTGCTAATTTTGGTAGCATCATGGCCGGAATGGTACCCAACCCTATAGTGAAGGCTATCAGCGGCAAGAACAAATCGTTGGACATATTAGATAAAGAGATTGATCAACTCTACCTAACGACACGTGCGCAGAACATCCTCATGAAGACGGGCTGCAAGACCTACGGCGACGCGCTCAAGTTAGGCCGCGAGACTATCAGCAAACTGCGCAACGTCGGTGCAACGACCATCAGCGAGTTGGACGCAGAGTTCGACCGCGTGGGACTGTGGAATCAGTGGAAATATAACAAACCCATCAAATAATCAATGTCAGAAAAAGCCGAAATAGTAGTGAACACCAATGTGACGCCAGAGGCGTTTGCACGGATCAAGGCGATATGCAAGAAGTTCGGATTCTCGCCGTATGACCTGCTGCAAATGTTGCTCGATTGCATGATTCGTTACATGGACGAGTACCACAATCTGAGCGAGGACCTGCGCCGCATCATCCGCATGTTTGAGGACATGCCCGGATGGAAGACCGCGCTGCGTCTGACGGAGCCGATGGACGATGCCGAGATCATGGAAGCGTTCTACGTGCTGCGTCGGCCGAAGGGAACAGGTGCGCCGAGAATCGTGCATGTGACCCGTCCGACGCTTGACGGTGACGACCTCGGATGGCTGGTGTCGTACAACATCCAGACATCGCTTGAGCGGTTCATCGAGCTCACGAACGGTTCGCTCTACAGGCATCTGCGTATGCTGAGCGTGGAACTGGGCAACGAGAGCCTTCTCGACACCATCCAAACCATCGTGAACCTCTATAAAGAGAACCCGGACGAGAAAGAGCTGCGTCTGATGTTTGAGGATAACGACTGGGAGAAGGGTGCCAAGATGCACGATCGACAACAATATAAGCGTCCGTACACCAAGAGTATGGACACGTTTGAGAACCAACAAAAACTATTTGATAAGGAGGAAGAAGTATGACCTACCAACACACGAACCGTGAGCAGTTAGAAAGCAAGATCGGGAAAAAGAATGCCAATCGGCTTGAATGGAAAGTGACAGAGCTATGCAAACTGGCAGAAGAATTAAATGTGCATATTGGATTTGACTATGGACCACAAGGAGACCATTCTGTCAATGTATTCCGCGCATTTTGAAAAAGTATGTAAAATCCATGAAAAAATCCCCGGTTTCGGGCAGAGAATTTTTATGTTATGACAAATTTTTTGCCCAAAAACCATAAATGTATGCAAATCTCTTGCCATAGGCCACAAGATATGGTATAATTATCAATGCCCGACAACGGACGGCACCTCACCCCCGTGACGGGTGATGCCGCACCGAAGAA
>JAFWAK010000136.1 GCA_017507715.1 Paludibacteraceae bacterium
CATCGCCGTCCAGCTTGCTGAGCATCACAGAGTGGATATCCAGCCACTCGTTAAAGCTCTGGGCCGCGTTCACGGCATCCTGACCGGTCATGGCGTCCACCACGAAGAGTGTCTCGGACGGGGTGATGGCCTGCTTGATAGCCGCTATCTCGTTCATCATCTGCTCGTCCACAGCGAGACGTCCGGCTGTATCGACAATGACTATGTCATAGCCGAACTTACGGGCCTCCGCGATGGCGTCTTGGGCTTTCTTGACCGGATTCGACTCGGTCTCTGCGGTATAGACCTTGGCGTTGATCTGTTCACCAAGAACGCGTAACTGCTCAATAGCAGCCGGACGATATACGTCGCATGCCACGAGCATCACTTTCTTGCCCTTCTTAGTCTGGAGATAGTTCGCCAGTTTGGAAGCGAAAGTCGTCTTACCGGAACCCTGCAGACCGGCCATGAGGATTACCGCCGGCGAGCCCTTGAGATTGATTTCCTGCGTCTCACCGCCCATGAGTTCCGCCAACTCGTCATGGGTGATCTTAATCATCAGCTGGCCCGGACGCACGGCATTGATGACGTTCTGGCCTAATGCTTTCTCCTTGACGCGGTCGGTAAACTGCTTGGCCGTCTTGTAGTTCACATCGGCTTCGAGCAGGGCTTTACGGATATCTTTGACCGTTTCGGCAACGTTAATCTCGGTAATACGGCCTTCACCTTTCAGAATCTTGAAAGACCGTTCTAATCGTTCACTTAAATTATCAAACATAATACACCTAATATAATTGTGGCTGCAAAGATACTACAAAAAATTGACATGTGCAAATTTTTCGTAGAAAAATAGTTCTAAGTGATGCGCTGAAGCGCTCCTTTTCTCGGTTACGGGTTACCGGTTACGGGTTAAGCCGCAAATGCTGCAGGCAAAGCCTGCGGGTAAAAGATTTTTACAGGGAGATTTCAAACCAATCTACGTCGAGCCAACCGGCATCGTTGAAGGTCCGGTTGTCGCGTGAGCAGAACAAGCCTATCTGTGCGCCGGTCCAGTACCCCGCCACGGTTTGGAACAGTTCGCCGGACGGAGTCCATCTCTTGCCGTCCAAGGATGTATAGAACTGTCCTTGCTGCTTCTCGTTCATGACCAGACGCAGGTAGCACCACTCGTCCGTCACCGGCACTTCCAAGGTAAAGGTCTGCCGCCCGAAGACGATCATTCCGGCATGCTCTGCGCCTTGCATCTTCTTGTCCTTATGCGGCATAAAGCGCACGCGGGTTGTGGCGGTGAATGCCACTGCCGGAATCTTCTGCAGCAGCATATTCGGCATCAGTTCCTCGTTGCACGGGGCACTGAAGAGCCGCAAGAGGCTGTTGGCGGCATTGCAGTAATACCATTTCGGATCGATATATCCGCCTGCCCACTGCCAGTCCAAGCTCAACTCGTTCTTATCGAACTCGTCGATAAATTTATGATTTATGATTTCTTTACCCGCAAGGGGTACGATTTCTTCTGATTTCAAATTTTTGGTTCCCTTATCCGGTAACCGGTAACTCGTAACCGGTTCCCCGTTATGTCCCATCTCGGGCCAGTCGTTCACCCATCGAACGGGTTGCAGATGGACGATGCGTCCGGCTGCTCCCACGTCTTGAAAATGCATGAACCAGTTTTCTCCCTGAGGCGTCTCCACCCATCCGCCTTGGTGCGGACCGTTCACTGCTGTCTTGCCTTGCGCAAGCGTCACTTTCAGTTCATACGGACCGTATATATTCTTGCTCCGCTGCACGACCTGCCAACCGTTTTTCACTCCTCCGGCAGGGTGCATGATATAGTAATATCCGTTGCGTTTATACAGTTTCGGTCCTTCGCATGTTGGATGCGCTGCATGGCCGTCGTAGATGATACGGCTCGGTGTCTTGACGCTCAACGCGTCAGTGTTCAGTTCGGCCATCAGCAGTACCGATTTGAGTCCTGCACGACTGCCGGCCAGGGCGTGACAGAGCCATACGCGGCCATCTTCATCCCATAACGGACAGGGGTCGATATAGCCCTTGCCCTCCATGACCAGGACGGGTTGTTCCCACTGGAGTGGAAAATAGGTTATTGGTGATTGGTTATTCTCTGCCGCAAGGGCGCGATTAACTTCGTTTCTGGTGATTGGTTTAGTTCGCAGGCAGTAGATGCCGCGGTCGGGGTCGCCATAGAAGATATACAGCCGGCCGTCATGCTCACGGATGGAAGGCGCCCATACGAAATTGCCCAATACCTTGTCGCCGTTCTCATAGCCGGGCAGACGGTCACGGATAGCCGCATCAACGATCTTCCAATGCACGAGGTCCTTTGATGCCAGTATCTGCAATCCCGGCACATTGTTGAAGGACGAAGAAGTCATCAGATAGGTGTCGCCAACACGAATGACATCCGGGTCGGAATAGTCATACGGCAGAATCGGATTGACGAACGATATCGCCTTCGCTATAAGCGAAGCAAACAGAATAGTCGCAATTAAGATGAGTCGTTTCATAGCATCAAATATCTCCACTAACGGCGACAAAGGTAGTAAAAAAAAATGACATGTGCAAGAAAAATCAAAGATTTTTAGTTTAGAGTTTAGAGTTTAGAGTTTAGAGAAGTTTTAATGTTTAAAAAATTAAAGAAAAATGACAAAAACTGTATATATACTATGTATATATACACATAAAGCGTGTTTTTGTCAAAAAATGCAATCCATCCTTGGGCGATCCTTGGGGGATCTTTGGGCAACCTTTGGGGAAAGGCCAATGTTTGATAGGTATTTGGTGGGTCATTGGTAGGATTTCTGTCATTTGGCGCAATTTTGTTTGGGAATTTGGCGTAAATCCGAAGAAATTTATGTTTCTGCTCCCCAAATAGCAAGATTTAGAGCAAAATGGCAGAAAAAATTTGTATATTCCAATAATTTATAGTAATTTTGTACCAGATTTCAAAAACAAATACAACTATGACAAAGAAGATTCTCTCATCACTCGGCATTGGAATGATGGCCATGCTATGTCTCGTTTCCTGTGAAAACGGAGGAGGTAACGCTAGTTCTATGCAGTTCAAGCGCATGGATATCGCCGGAGCAAAGGCATTGGCCTTAGCATCGGATGGCAGTAACCAACGAAATGCGCCGGCACGCATGCTCGCACGCCTTACGGACGGAGAAGAGGATCCTTCGTTCAATGTGTCACATCCTATTTACACAGTTTCTGAGGATGGTACGCTCGTGGAAGTGCATTATACGATTGAGGTTGTCGGCAGCGGCGAGATTGTGGATTTGGTAAAGGCGAATATGCGCCTTAAAGCACGTTACATCTACGCCATCGGCGATAAGTGGCTCTGGCTGATGAACTGCGAGTACGATTACCCGGGTATTGAAGATATGCAAGAGCCGCTGCGAGGCAAGATTCGTGAGTTGATGCACTCTCAGTTTGAATCCAATTACCTCGTCCGCAGGTCCGACGGCGCACTCTTTGAGTGGTCACGCGAGCAAGGTCGTCCGGAACGAGGTATGGGCTATTGGCGTCCAAGCGATGTCTATGGCGAAGTAGAAGCGGTAGGCAACGACATCTTCACTAGCCCTAGTATGGGCGGCCTGGATGACTACTACGGACGCATCTACAAACTGCAAGACCAAGGCGACGAACTCAATGTGGTGCAAGTGCTGAGCAGTACTCAGAATGGTGCGTGTCTGCTGCCGGATAACCGCGGATTCATCGCTACATATCTATTGATAGGCGGAGAACTTGTCGGCTTTGAAAGCACTATTCCGGTAACGCTTAACCCGCAGACCTTGCAACTGAGCAACATCTCTACCGGTGACATAGACATTGACCAAAAGGAAACGAAGGTCTATGGCAGATATTTTGTCTGCATCGGCGGCACAACATATCTGCTTGTAGAAAATGCGAATGAATATGGTACGGTTACCAAATGCGGTCTGTATACCTTAGAGGAGAAAAACGGTATGTGGTCGGCTCAAACGCCTGCGCTCATAGAGTGGAATCCGGATGAATATGGATATTCTTCACCTAGCGGAAAGCGTCCCTACAAATCTGACGTGGCATCGTGGATGGCAAATGGCTACACCTTTACATTAGACCCCATCAACAAAACTTATACGCGCAAAGCCTTGCCGGCACACTATCCGAGCGAAGAGAACTCTTATTACGATGGTATAGCGTATGTGATGGCTGATGACAACAGCGGTTTTTATATATGCGACCTATCCAAGGACGAAGCAGAGTTCGTCGAGGCTATTATGGACGAATCGATAGCTCCGTATATCAGCCAGATTGCTATGGTTTATCCGTTCGGCGCCTATGACCCGAATACCCAATGTTTCACCGGCGGTGCACAGTTGTTGGACGGTACCTACCTCATCTTCTATTTGGATGTGGCCGGACCTAACAAAGGCAAAATACGCGTGCTGAAGCAAGGCGAATCCGATGCCGGACAAGTCATCTCCGTCATGGTACGACTCAATTAGAATTAAGAATTAAAAATTAAGAATTATATGAAATCTCGTTTCATTTACGCCCTTGCGGTCATAGTGGCTGCAATAGGCATGACCTCCTGCGAAGGCGGAGGAAACGTGAATGGCGTCAAGTTTCGGAAAATGAACTTGAACGGTGTCAATACCTTAGCCCTCGCTTCGCAAGGACAGAAAGCAGGTAACGATGCTCCTTCACGAATGCCCGCCGCAGGTGAAGATGAGTTGGTGGAAGCAGGTATGGCTTATTCCGTTTCCGGCGACGGTACGCTCGTAGAGATCACCTATGCAATCGATGTCAGCGGAGGCGGTGATGCTAAGAACCTCATTAAAGCGAATCTGCGCCTGAGTATGCAGTATGTTTATACCATCGGCGATGAGTGGCTGTGGCTGTATGGCTGCAACTATGTCTATCCGGATTTGGATGACCTGCCCGAACCGGCTTATAGCAAAGTCAAAGAGGTAATCGCTGAGCATTCGGACTACCATAACAACTTCTTGGTTCGCCGCAAAGACGGTGCGCTGTTTGAGTGGGACGGGTCACAAGGACGACCGTTCTATGGCAATGTGAAGTGGGACGCTGACCAAACAGATATTTACGGCATCGTAGAAGCTATAGGCGGAGAGATTTACGCTAATAGCGACTACCATTCGATGCCAATTCATAACACGTTGTACCGCCTCAAAGACGAAGGTGACCAGTTGGCTGTCACCACTATGCATAGCGAAAATCTGTACACAAAAGTTATCATGCCTGACAAGCGCGGCGCATTCGGACTGAATCTGATCTACTATAACAAGCAGCATGATTCGTACGAGGGAGAAGGCATACCGGGCGTGATGTTTATCCCTTCAGGCAAGATCGTAGGCTTTGATGAGAACTATCGTCTGATCTCCGTTAACGAGACGCTCTATGCGCTCGGACAGATCGAAGAAACGCCTGTTGTA
>JAFWAK010000018.1 GCA_017507715.1 Paludibacteraceae bacterium
AACCGCTGCGTCATCAATCGTCCGTCTGCGTTTGCTGCTTGGAAAGAATCCCGCATCTGCGCCCAGCGTCTTCAAGTCCGCGTAGATATACTGCGCTGTTTCTGCATTGTCAAAGATCACAAAGAGCGGCGCCTTTATGTGCTCCAGGGCTAGCGCGCGTGCAGAAGCGTGCAACCCGCTCAACAAAACGTGTGCGTTCTTATGCGATAATTCCTTCCGAACTGCTCCCAGTTCCGGATGCTCACCAAACAGTATTTTTAGCTCCTCTATGCCCACGCGCACATTAACGCAATCTAAAAACGGGTGCAAATTTACTACAAATTATTCAAATATGCAAGATTTTTTGTAAAAAAATCCTCTTTAATTTGCATAATTGCAAAATTTTCACTACCTTTGCAGACGAAAAAGCAATAATCGCAATGAAAAAGAGTTATTATCTTTTGGTCGCTTTGTTATGTTGTTCTTTTTTTACCATCAGTTGTGAGCGAGAACAACCCCAAAGCGAGCCGACGAAACCGACAGGTGAAGCGAACCCGTCAGCGGTGTTTGTTGTTGTGAATTTTGCTAATCCTAAACAAGCGAACAAAATCATTGTTCAACACCCCATAAAAGGATTCTACAGTAGTGGTTATGGTTGCTATGAATACGATGAGAATATGGGCTTATACCTTAACATGTTAAAATATCCATACCGCCATAATTATAGCATGGACTCACTTGTTCTTGATTGGTTGGAAAACGAAACACATTTGGCCGGAACATCGCCTTATATTCCGCTGTCAAAGGGTTATTACATGATTGATTGGAAATGGCAACAACTGTTGCCCATTGCTGCAGGGAGTATATCTTTATACAATGGTTCGTATCCTGATTTTTACTCCATCCACATTCAAGAACACGTGTTTGTAACGGATAAGAATTGGGATGAGTGTCATGATTTGAAAACAAAATTCGAATCCATAAATGCCGAACATTTGAAAGATGTGGATATTACACGAGTACTGTATGACAAAGTTGATACGACAGGCGAGGTGAATCCATATACCCATTTCTATCGTTATCAATATCAGGATCATGTTATGTTTGCGTATTCATTATTCCGGGATAGGGATATGTATGGCGAAGATGAATATAAAAATTATATAAATTACTGCGACAGCTTGCAGGTAATATATCACGATCGACTCGTAGAACTTATCAATAATGGCAAACTCAAAGAAGTTGAATACAATGCACAATAAACTTAATATTGTGATGGCATAATAAACTTTTGTGAATTCCGCCCGAAATCCTATCAGTCATTGACGAAAAACCTACCAATTACCTAGGCTTACCCAAGGATCACCCAAAGATCCCCCAAGGATCGCCCAAGGATGGATTGCAATTTTGTACAAATACACGCTTTATATGTATATATACTATGTATATATACAGTTTTTGTGATAAATTTTATATTTGCACATTCCATTTTTTTTCATTACCTTTGCCGTCGATTTGGATGGAAAGCATTATTACGGACCATATTGCCATTGACCGCGAGCAGCGCACGGTGCGCAGAGACGGACAGGATATCCATCTCACGGGACTCGAATATGGCTTGCTGGCCTACCTCTCGGCGCGGCCTAACCGCGTATGCACACGTCAAGAACTGCTCGATCACATCTGGGGTGCGCGCTTTCAGTACGACACGGGGACGATAGATGTGCATCTCAACGCCCTGCGCCGTAAACTCGGTTGGAGCAAGCAGCGTCCAATAGAGACCATTCGTGGTGTCGGGTTTATCTTCCGCATTGAGCAGACCGTCACGCGCTATACGATAGACTTGCAGTCTGTCCTGACCGAATGGCTGTGTGCGCATGAGGTCGAACTCCGCTCCGCGGGACTAATACCGCAGCTGCACCTCACGCCTTTTGTCAACGAACTGACGATTGAGCCGAACGCCTTGCGCCGTATGTTAGACGGTATATTGAGCGCGTTACTGCCTGCCGCGCAACCCGGCGTGCTGCGTATCAGCACCAGACTGACCATGCGCGCGTTCTTATTCTCATTAGATATAAACGGCACTGTCACTGAGCTGCGCATCCCTATTAATAGTGATTTTGAGGGTTCTTAAGAAAATCTTAAGCGAAGTTTAAGAAAATTGCAGTACTTTTGCCGTCGCAAATGAAATCTATATGCGAGCAAAGGTACTTTTTTTATATCTCTGTATGGCCGGCAGTATGGTGGCACAAGTGAGTGATGGTATTGCGAAGAACAAGGTCTATCAGGGTTTCTCCGGTGGTATGATGTTGCACGCCGGCTATCAGTTCGGGCAGGACAAGAACGCACCGACGATAGGCGGTCGATCCTGCAGTCCGCAAGGCGCTACGTTCGGTATCGGAGGTGCGCTGCGCGTGCATTTATGGAAACACCTGCGCACGGGCTTTGAGGGCTTTGTATCTACCATACCAAGCTCGATGACCGACTGTCGCGACATTCTCAAACCAGGCAGTTATGTGCGCGTGGGTTGCGGTGGTATTCTGGCTGATTGCTGCTGGCGGTTAGAGAAAGCCTGGCCGTACATAGGAGGCGCGATAGGAGGCGGTTCGATGAAAGGGCTGTATATCCTCGAAGGCGACCAGAACAGTTGGGCTCAAGACGCCAACAGTACTTTCCACAAACAGAGTTTCTTTTATGTCACGCCGTACGTGGGCTGCGACTACTGTCTGACGCACAAGGTGCATATCACTTTCCGACTCGACTGGATGTTAGCCATCCACAAGCACGAGTTCGTTCTGCCCTCTGGTCCACGGCTTTATTTCGGTTTTATGTTTTGTCACTAATATGAATTTCTCAGGACTTCTTTTGGGCGCCGGTGCGTTTCTGTGTATCGGCTTCTTCCATCCGCTGGTTATCAAGGCGGAGTATTATTTCGGAGTACGCTCGTGGTGGGCGTTTCTGCTTGCCGGCTTACTCGCCGCAGGCGGTTCGCTATTCGTGAGCAACACCTATGTGTCTATCTTCCTCGGCATCTTCGCCTTCTCCTCGTTCTGGAGCATCGGTGAAGTATTCAAGCAGCGCGAACGGGTCCGCAAAGGCTGGTTTCCCAAGAACCCCAAACGGAAGGAAGAATAATTTGAAGCAATCCCCAAAATACTGTTTATGTGAGCATACATTAAATTTTTTGTAGAAAATTTGCATAAATGCAAAAAAAGTATTACCTTTGTCCCGTAAAACCGTATTTAGTATGAAAAGAATCTTGTCTATCGTGTGCGTGGCGGTGATGGCCACCTCCCTCTGGGCAGACGCGTATCGAGACGCGCTGATCAAGTATCTGCAGTTCAATTCGAACGAGCAGAAAGAGATGCTCAATGCCGTCGCTTCTCACTTAGCCTCTGACTCGGCCAGCCGGAGTGCCAAGGCTCTGACAGAATACATGTCCACGCAGATGATAACGGATATAACGGATATTTACGAACCCTCATTCCGCAAGCATGTGTCGATAGAGGATCTGCAGCAACTCGAGCAGCAGTATTCCGATCCGCGCTTTGCCGACATCACAAAGCGTTCGGCGGCGGTGATAGCCAATATGGCGCAGAGCACAGAGTATATGGCCTTTATCCGTCAGTTCCAGAGCTCGCTGATGGCCATGGCTACAGGACAAGGACTGCCCCAAGACCTGCCGATACCGGATACCATCTCCGGGCCGTACGTGCAGGCGTTCCAACAATATTACCAACAAGCGCGTGTGGAGGAAGCGACGATGGCTTCATTCCGCAACATGACACCGATGCTCACTTCTTCGCTTCGTTCGGCGGGAGTGACGAATGCCGAGGAGATGGTGAGCAACCTGATTGCCTACACGCAGCGTAACATACCGACCGTAATACTGACGCTGATGAACAAGACCATGACGCTGGACGACTTGCAGTTGATGAACAGCGTCACTTCTACGCCGGCTTACCAGCATGTGATGGATGCTTCTATTGAAGTGACCGGAAATCCGATCGCCATGGCGAAGACGCTTCTCGGCAAGATGGTCAGCTGGATGGAGACAAATCATCCCGATCATGTAGCACCTTATAAACAGTTGTTGCAAACCTTTGAAATGATGCGATAAGCCTCTATTGATGGACCGAAATGACCGTAAGTGCTATTTTTTAACAAAAAAATGCACAAAAATTTGGTCAATTCAAAAAAAAGCAGTACTTTTGCAGCGTGAAATGAACGAGGGGACCCGAAAAGGTTCCCTCGATTGTGTAAAATAGACGCTTATATGTTAGACAAACAGCAACTGCAAAACTGGATTGAGGAGTACCTAAAGGGTACCGATTATGAGCTGATTACGCTCAGCGTTTCTGCGGCGAATGATATTCTCGTAGAGGTGGACCGCCTCGCGGGCGTGGATGTCGATTTCTGCGCGGAGTTGAATCGCTTCCTTGTAGAGAAACTGGGCGACGCCGACTATTCGTTAGAGGTAGGAAGTGTGAGCCTGACTGACCCGTTCAAGACCAAGATGCAGTTCGAGAAGAACCTCGGCCATGACGTCGAAGTACTCGTGGAGGGCAAGAAACTCCGCGGACAACTCGTGTCCGTCGATGACGAGACCTTCTCTGTGGACATAGAGGAGAAGATAAAGGTGAAAGGTGAAAGGTTAAAGGTGAAAGGACCGAAGACGCAGATTGTCACGCACACCTGGCACTACAATGAACCCAAATACGTCAAATATGATTTAAAATTCTAAATACAAAAATGGCAACAAAAAACCAAGACGCAATCAATCTGATTGACATTTTCTCGGAGTTCAAAGACTTCAAACGTATTGACAAACAGACACTCATCACGGTGTTGGAGGAGTCGTTCAAGAGCGTGATCGCTAAGATGTATGGTCCTTCGGCTGACTACACCGTTATCGTGAACCCGGACAAGGGTGACCTCGAAATCTACCGCAACCGTCTCATCATGGAGGATGGCGACGTAGCGAACCCGGACACCCAGATCTCGCTCAGCGACGCGCTGCTGCTGGATGACGAGGCAGAGATCGGTGAGGAAGTAACGGACAAAGTGGAACTCGCATCGTTCGGCCGCCGTATGATTCTCAACCTCCGTCAGACCTTAGCTTCGAAGATTCTCGAGCTTCAGAAGGAGGTTCTCTATCAGAAGTACAAAGACATGATCGGACAGATCGTGACGGGCGAGCTCTACCAGGTATGGAAGAAAGAGATGCTGCTTCTCGACGAAGAGGGCAACGAGCTCTACCTGCCGAAGCAGAACCAGATACCGACGGACTACTACCGCAAGGGTGAGATGGTTCGCGCCGTAGTCGTTCAAGTGGACAACAAGAACCAGAACCCGAAGATCATCCTCAGCCGTACGGCACCGCTCTTTTTGCAGCGTATGTTCGAGCAGGAGGTGCCGGAAGTGAAAGAGGGTCTGATCGCCATCAAGAATATCGCCCGTATCCCGGGTGAGCGTGCTAAAGTGGCTGTGGAGACGTTTGACGACCGCATCGATCCGGTAGGCGCTTGCGTAGGTGTGAAGGGTGCACGTATTCATGGTATCGTTCGCGAGTTGCGCAACGAGAATATCGATGTGATCAACTATACTTCGAATGTCAACCTCTATATTCAGCGTGCCTTGGCGCCGGCCAAGATCAACTCGATGGAGATTGACGAGGAGAACAAGAAGGCAAAAGTGTATCTGTCGCCGGAGGAGGTTAGCCTCGCTATCGGTAAGGGCGGTTATAACGTCAAGTTAGCAAGCATGCTGACCGGCTACGAGATTGATGTTTATCGTGACTTGGATGAAGAGTACCTCGATGATATCTATCTCGACGAGTTCAACGACGAGATAGACCAGTGGGTTATCGACGCCTTCAAGGCCATCGGTCTGGACACCGCGAAAGAAGTGCTCGGCACAAGCAAGGAAGACTTGCTCCGTCGCACCGACCTCGAGGAGGAGACCGTTGATGACGTACTCCGCATCCTCGCTGCAGAATTCGCTAACGATTAATATTAACTCAAACCCTCGCACGGCGCGAGAATTAAACAACGCCGAATGCGTATGGCAATAAAGTTAATTAAAGCATGTAAAGAATTAAATATCGGTATGGCTACTCTCACCGCATGGTGCGAGAAGAACGGCCATCCCATCGCTTCGGACCCGAACGTGCGCATCGAAGATGACCTCTATCTGCTGTTGGCGAAAGAGTTCAGCAAGGATGTAGCCGTTAAGTTAGAGGCGGACCGTCAGGCTGCTGAACGCGCTGCACGCGAAGAAGCCGAGAAAGCCGCCAAGGCGGCAGAGGCAGCCAAGAAAGCGGCAGAGGACGAAGCGGCTAAACGCGCTGCGGAAGAGGCTGCACAGCGTGGGGCAGAGCGCAAGGCGGCAGAAGAGGCGGAGAAAGCAGCTAAGGCTGCTCAGGCTGCAGAAGAAGCAAAAGCAACACAGGCTGCTGAGGCTCCGAAACAGGCTGAACCCGCCAAGCCCGCTCAGGAACCTGCTTCCGGTCTCAAAGTGGTAGGCAAGATTGACCTTGACTCCATCGACACCTCTACGCGTCCTGCCAAGAAATCCAAAGAGCAGAAACGTAAAGAGCGCGAAGAGCGTCAGGCCGCTCAGCAGGCACAGCAACAGGCAGCAGCCGAGAAACGCAAACGCGAGCGTATCAAGGCCAATGCGGCGAAAGTGGACCCGAACGACAAACGCAACCAGATCGGTAAGAAGAACAAGAATAACAAACCTCGCGAGGCTACGCAGGAAGAGGTGGATCGCGCTTTGAAGGAGACGCTCAATCGTCTGCAGCAGAAGAAAGGTCAGTCGAACACCTCGAAATACAAACGCGAGCGCCGTGAGCAGGAACGCGAGAAACATGAACTCGAGATCATGGAGGCACAGGAGCAATCCAAAGTGCTCAAGCTGACCGAGTTCGTGACGGCAAACGACCTTGCCGTGATGATGAACGTGCCGGTGAACAAGATCATCGGAACCTGTATGAGTCTCGGCCTCTTCGTTTCCATCAACCAGCGTCTGGATGCAGAGACCATCAACCTCGTGGCGGAAGAGTTCGGCTTCACGACCGAGTACGTCGCAGCCCATGTGGTGGAGGAGATCAATGCGGACGAGGTGATCAACGACGAGGATATCGAGCCACGCTGCCCGATCATCACGGTCATGGGTCACGTGGATCACGGTAAGACCTCCTTGCTTGACCATATTCGTAACGCCAATGTGATTGCCGGTGAGGCCGGTGGTATCACACAGCACATCGGTGCATATAACGTCAAGCTGAAGAACGGCCAGCATATCACCTTCCTCGATACGCCGGGTCACGCGGCCTTCACCGCCATGCGTGCCCGTGGTGCGAAAGTGACGGATATAGCCATCATCATCATTGCTGCTGACGATGCCGTCATGCCGCAGACCATTGAGGCTATCAACCATGCACAGGCAGCAGGCGTACCGATGGTATTCGCTATCAACAAAGTGGATAAACCCGGCGCCAACCCCGATAAGATACGTGAGCAACTGTCGAACATGAATATCCTCGTAGAGGATTGGGGCGGCAAATACCAATGCCAGGAGATCTCCGCCAAGAAGGGAACGGGTGTCTATGAGCTGTTGGAGAAAGTGCTGCTCGAGGCCGAGTTACTCGACCTCAAGGCTAATCCGAAGCGTCGTGCCAAGGGTTCGGTCATCGAGTCCTCTCTCGACAAGGGCCGCGGCTATGTAGCTACGCTGCTCGTTCAGGACGGTACGCTGCACATGGGTGATATCATCCTTGCCGGTACTTTCCATGGTCGTATCAAAGCGATGTTCAACGAGCGCGGACAGCGTATCAACGAAGTGCATCCGGGTGAACCGTGTTCGGTACTCGGTCTGAACGGAGCACCGCAGGCCGGTGACGAGTTCAACGTACTGCCGACGGAACAGGAGGCACGCGAGATCGCCAACAAACGTGAGCAGCTGCAGCGTGAGCAGTCGATCCGCACGAAGAAACACGTGGGTCTCGAAGAGATTGGCCGTCGTCTGGCTATCGGTGACTTCAAGGAACTCAACATCATCGTCAAGGCCGATGTGGACGGTTCGGTGGAGGCTATCAAGGACTCCTTGCTCAAGCTCTCGACGGAGAATATCCAGGTCAATGTCATCCACGGTGCAGTCGGTGCTATCTCCGATAGTGATGTGATGCTCGCTGCGGCTTCCGATGCTATCATCGTCGGCTTCAACGTGCGTCCGACAGGTACGGCGCGCAAGATGGCAGAGACCGAAGAAGTGGATATCCGCATCTATTCCATCATCTACGATGCCATCAACGAGGTGAAGGCCGCTATGGAAGGTCTCCTCGCACCGGAGGTGAAGGAAGAAGTGACGGCTACGCTCGAGGTGCTGCAGACCTTCCATATCTCCAAAGTCGGTACGATTGCCGGCTGTATCGTGCGTGAGGGTAAGATCAAGCGCGGTAACAAAGTGCGCGTCATTCGCGACGGTATCGTGATCAAGACTGCAGAACTCGCATCTCTCAAACATGTCAAGGATGATATCAAGGAAGCCGGTGTCAACACCGAGTGCGGCTTGAGTCTCAAGGCATACGACGACCTCAAAGAAGGAGATATTCTCGAGGCATTCGAAGAAATTGAAGTTGCAAAGACGCTTTGATGTGTAATGTTGAATGTGTAATGTGTAACATTAAAAGATATGAAAAAGCTTGCATTATTAGCCCTGATGGGCTTAACCATGACGAGTTGTTGGGTTGCCCGTATCTACACCGAAGTGCCGACGACAAAGCCGGTAGCTCCTGTACAGACCGTTTATACGACCCAAGTGACCACCCCTTCGCCCAAAGTAACGAAAGTGACGACATTTGTAGTGACGGACTACAATACCGATCCGTGTTTCTATCTGGACCTCAATGCGGTGGCAGCCGCCTTCGCAGAGAGCCGTACGGTCAAGGAGTTTGAGCAATTGCTCAACTCGAGCCGCTATATGATCAACAACCTCGACCTCAATAAAGACGGTTGGGTGGATTATCTGCGCGTCATTGAGACTCATCGCGGCTATCACCACACTTTCCTCATTCAGGCTTGCCTGGCTCCGGGTGTATTCCAGGATGTAGCTACTTTGGTAGCTGAACGCCAAGCAAACGCGTTGTATGTAGAGGTGATCGGTGATCGCTATCTGTACGGCTATAACTACATTGTTCGTCCGGTATTTATCAAACGCCCGCCGCTGTGGGATGTGTTCGGTCGTGCTAACTACGCCATTTGGTCTTCGCCGTATTACTATGGCTATTTCCCATCGTATTACACGAAACCCAAACCGGTGTACCTGAACCACTATCAGGCGTACGTCAATACCTACATGAACCAGTGCCCGTATTGCCATCATTGTGACTATCCGCAGCAACCGCATTATAGCGGCTATACGGAGATGACCCAATCGCATCGTCGCAATGATTATGCAGTCGCTCATCCGGATAACTCCTTCGAGCGCCGTGTGACCAACGCAGCCAGCGCTTCGGGCGTGTCCGTTCGAAATGCAGCCCAACTGCGTACAGAGGTGGAGAAGAGTGCCGGGACTTCGGCCCGCACGTCAGGAACAGCAACGGCTACTTCGGCTACGACTTCGTCCACTTCGGGTCGCTCGAGTTCTACTTCGACTTCTTCGACCTCGTCGCGTACGACCACGACCTCGACTGCTTCATCGAGAACCTCGACATCGACTCGTACCGGCAGTACGGCTACTACGACGACCTCTTCCGGCACTTCGGCGCGTACCAGTGGCACTGCTACAACCGGTACTTCTACCGCTGTGACGAAAGCTCCGACGACCACTCGTCAGCCCTCGACCTCAGTAGATACGCGTGTCAATAAAAGCGGTACGACCCGCACCACGGTGAAGACCACCGACGCTACAGGTCGTACCACCACGGTGAAAAGAGAGAGTTCGAGCACTCGCTCAACGAGCAATACGAGCGGTTCAACCCGTTCTTCTTCCGGTTCGACCCGCACGAGCACCAATACCAGCGGCTCCAGCACCAGATCCAGATAAGGGGAATTTGAAAAAGCAAAAAGGAGCGTTCTTCATGGCGAAGGACGCTTTTTTTTGTATAAATATTTCTACAAAATATATTGATTATAGTACACCTATTTGCATAGATAAAATTATTTTAGTAACTTTGCGCCCGATTTGTAGTATATGATAGAGACCATGAATACGCATTCAGCCATAATATCATTAGAGAACGCGCCCGCAGCGACATGGCGCGTAGGAGAAGATATCCGCATCGTTCATGGCGTATATCCAAATTTTCCTCTGCCGTCGGAGTTCCATTTCCGTGATTTTGTCATGGTATATCTTAAGAGCGGCGAGGCTTCTGGTAAATGGAATCGCGCAGAGACGCGTTTTACCGCACCGTGTATGCTTGTGATACAGCCGAGCAATGTATTGGAGTTCGGCGGCTATTCTCAGGGTGTGGATGCAATCGCGGTGTCTTTCTCTCCCGCTTTCACAGAGAGACTGAACCTGATGCAGCGTTTTCAGCTGAATGAGATATTAGGAGAACGTCCTTCGCTGGCCTTGGATAAAGATACGCAGGCTCAGTTAGAGAGCTATATAGAGCGCGTGGTAGGTCTGGGTCGTAATCCTCAGAATCCCTTCCTGGACGAAGCCTTGCTGCATCTGACGTTGGCTTTTTTCTATGGCGTGGGATATCATTATTATCAGACTTCTCATATGTCTAACCGTTCTCAGCAGATAGTAGATGAGTTTATG
>JAFWAK010000137.1 GCA_017507715.1 Paludibacteraceae bacterium
CTTACGGTCTTGATACCCATTTCGATGCGCTCTTTCTCTCGCAGAAGATGCACCTCTCCAAGCCCGAAGACGCCATCTACCAAGCCGTGCAGACGGCCATTCAAGGCGAGGGTGGAGATGTCATCTTCATCGACGACCTCGAGTCAAACCGCCTGGCCGCTGAGCAAACCGTACATTGGCGCACGTTCCCGTCCATAGAGGCGCTTAAAACCGACGAATAATTATGAAACGAATCATCAATCCCTGGACTACCACGCCAGGTTATAACTGCTTCGGTTGCAGTCCGAATAACCCGATAGGCACGCGTATGCGCTTTTTCGAAGATGGCGATGATATCATCTCCATCTGGCGCCCGACACAAAACCATCAGTCATGGCTCAACACCCTCCACGGCGGTATTCAGGCCGTGCTGCTGGACGAAGTATGCGGGTGGGTGGTATTCCATAAACTGAAGACAGCAGGAGTGACAGCCAAGATGGAGATGCGCTACCACAAGCCCGTCTCGACGCTGCAGGACTATATCAAACTGCGGGCGTACCTCAAAGAGATGCGCCGAAACGTAGCTATCGTGCAAGGAGAACTGTATTCCGCCGAAGGCGAACTGCTCTGTGAGTGCGTCTGCACATACTTCACCTTCCCGCAAGAGCAAGCCAAGGAGACGATGGGGTATGTTCCTTCGGAAACGGAAGAACGTGACTATACCTGGGAGGAAGCCCTCCAATTATAACCAATTATCGTACTTTACGAATAATCGTCAGCCCGTCACGCAAAGGGAGGATGACTTGCTCAAAGCGGTCGTCCTCTTTTAGCTTGTCATTAAACGCCCTGAGACCCAGAGTCTGTTTGTCTTTGTCGTAGGCTGCATCGATAATATGCCCGTCCCAAAGCGTGTTATCCGCTAATATGAAACCGCCGACCGGCACCAACGGATAGACCAAATCCAGATACGCGCTATATTCCCGTTTATCTGCATCAATAAAGACCAAGTCGAACGAACCTTCCAACTCACCAATGACCAATTTGCAATCACCAATCATCAACTCGATGCGGTCGGATAGGGGAGAACGGCTCAAGTTTCGCCGTATCGTATCTTCCAGTTCGTCGTTATGCTCGATGGTCACTAAACGGCCGCCTTCCGCTAATCCTTCAGCCAGACACAATGCACTATAGCCGGTGAACGTACCTAGTTCCAGAATACGCTTCGGACGGATCATATGACTGATCATACTCAGCACGCGTCCTTGCACGTGTCCGCTCAGCATATGCGGGTTCAGCACATGGTTATAGGTGTCTCGTGTGATGGCTTCTAAAGCCTCGTTTTCGGGCGTTGAGTGCATCGAAATATACTCGTCAAGTGTCATTTTGCTACAAAATTTGCGGCAAAAGTACAAAAAAATTTGCACATATCCAAAAAAAGTTGTAATTTTGCAAGCAAATTAAAAACATTTTAACGAGTAATGGAAAAAATTGACGAGTTGGATCGTAAAATCCTCAAAATCATCACGCAGAATGCCCGCATCCCTTTTCGAGATGTCGCTGAGCAATGCGGCGTAAGTCGAGCTGCGGTGCATCTGCGCGTACAGAAGATGTTTGACAATGATGTCATCACGGGTTCCAGTTATCATGTGCAGCCCAAATCGCTTGGTTATCAGCTTTGCGTGTATATCGGAATCAAGATGGAGAAAGCTTCTATGTACAATCAGGTCATCTCCGCCTTGGAGCAGATACCCGAAGTGGTGGAAGCCCAATATACCCTCGGTGAGTTCGGACTCCTTATTAAGGTATTCGCGCGCGATAACGAACATCTGCTGACCTTGCTTAATAGCAAGATTCAGGTTATCCCGGGCGTGGCGGATACAACGACGCTTACCACCCTCGCGCAACCTATCTATCGTCAATTGCCCATAGAATCTAAATCATAAATCTGAAATTTGAATTAATCGTGCCCTTTACGGGCTAAGAAATCATAAATATATAACATGGAACGTGTTATTAGTGGAATACGACCGACCGGCAACTTGCACCTTGGTAATTATTTCGGTGCGGTGAAGAGTTTTGTTAAGATGCAGGACGAATACGATTGTATGTTCTTCATCGCTGACTGGCATTCGCTTACGACGCACCCTACGCCGGAGAATATCCGCAATTCGGTCAAAACCATCCTCAGCGAATATCTTGCTTGCGGCATTGACCCGGAGAAAGCACCTATCTATGTGCAGTCGGATGTCAAACAAGTGCTTGAACTCTATCTGTATCTCAATATGAACGCCTATCTGGGCGAGTTGGAGCGTGTCACTTCCTTCAAGGAGAAAGTGCGCAAACAGCCCGATAACGTCAATGCCGGTCTGCTCACGTACCCGTGCCTCATGGCAGCGGATATCCTCATGCACAAGGCAGACAAAGTGCCGGTAGGTAAGGACCAGGAACAGAATATGGAGATGGCGCGTCTCTTCGCCCGTAGATTCAATAGAATCTATAACGTCGAGTATTTCAAGGAACCGGCCTCTTTCCATTTTGCCGATAAAGCTGTCAAAGTACCCGGTTTGGACGGAACAGGTAAGATGGGTAAGTCCGAAGGTAACTGCCTCTATCTGTGTGACGACGAGAAGACCGTCACCAAGAAGATTATGCGGGCGGTAACTGACCAGGGACCGACCCAACTCAATCAGGAGAAACCGGAGGTTATCCAGAACCTCTTCACGCTCTGTGAACTGCTCTCGGGTAAGGAAGCCGCGGACTATTATAACGACCTCTATAACAACATGACCATCCGCTATGGCGATATGAAAAAACAGATGGCTGCGGATGCGAATGCACTTCTTGCACCTATCCGCGAGCGCATTCTTGCATATTCGTCGGACGATGCATTGCTCGAACGCGTCATGCGTCAGGGTGCAGAGAAAGCGGCAGCCCGTGCGGAAAAGACCATTGAAGAGGTCCGTGAGATTATTGGTTTCAGGAAGATCTAAGCGTGAAGTTTTTTCGGAACATATTAAGTCTGTCTTCTGTCAGTATAACGGTCTGTATTCTGTCAGCAATTGCGGTCTGTTTTTCCGCCTGCGGAACGGTCTCTACTATTCCGATAGATGACGCGTACCATTGGTCTGACGAGACGTCCTCTACTCCCGCTTCGGTCACTCCGACCACTTCGGATACGATCGAAGCGACGCCGAAAACCTCGTCCGTCGAATACCTCAACGTACAAGATACTACGGTCACTGTCCGTATTAAGAAATGAAACGCCTCCAATACATATTCGTCCTCTTCTTCCTTTTAGGAAGGGCCGGGGTAGGCTATTCTCAGGATTTCGATCGCATAAGCGAGCGTCAGATCATGGGTACGGCCCGTTATGTGGGCATGTCTGGGGCCATGATGGCTATTGGCGGTGATCCCTCGGCGGTGAACGATAACCCTGCCGGTCTGGGTGTCTATCGGCGCAGTGAGATCATGTTCTCTCTCGACTACCAACGCGATCGCACGCGGCAGGACAAATGCGACTCGCTTCCCATGACCTCGAATCTGTTTATGGTACCTCAGGTGTCGTTCGTTGTCGCGTTTGTAGACCCGTACAAAGAGCGAGGTGTCATAGCCAACAACCTTATGTTTTCCTATAGCCGGCAGCGTTCGTTTGCACGCGAGCAGAAACTCTATGCCGGTTCCGACCGTTCGTTGGGCGAGTTTTTGGGCTCGGCGGCTATCGACCTTGGCATTGCCTATCCCCAGTCAGCTTATAATACCTTTAGCGCTATGTCGTTGCGCGAATCGGGGTATGTCAATCAGTACAGCATTGATTGGGCCATGAATATCTCCCATCGCCTGTACATAGGTGCAGGTCTGCGCATGTTCTCGTATCGCTATGCGGCAGATGTGGACTATTATGAGCAGTTTTCTACACATAGCACAGATGGGAAACCGTACGACCTCGAGAATGAGAATTCACTCGTAATGAGTGGCTTTGGAGTAGGTGGCTCATTCGGTCTGATCTATCGTCCGTGTAAATGGGTGCGTTTGGGAACGTCTGTTCTGACGCCTACGGCTAATACAATCAATTGTTATACATCCGGAACGATGTCGGCTCAGACGGACTCATTGCGTTATAGCAAGGCCCCTGATACGTATGAGAAGTGGAAGGACTATTATGCACCGCTTCGTGCCAGTTTTGGCGCTGTGCTGCAAGTCGGATACTATGGCATGCTCTCATTTCAGTACGATTACAGCCATGCTTCGTTTACGGACGACCTCCATACTTTGCGCGCAGGTCTCGAAGTAGTGCCTGTGCCGGGATTGTATATCAATGCCGGTTACTGCTATGAATCCACGTTCTCAAAGTCGTACAAGGTGCTTGGGATAGATCCCGCGTTTGAGCGTCAGAATACGCATACGCTGCGTCCGATATCTACCCAGTACGTCAGTGGCGCTATTGGTTACCGCGGACAACTGTTCATCGCGCAATTGGCATACCAATACCGCTGGC
>JAFWAK010000138.1 GCA_017507715.1 Paludibacteraceae bacterium
GTCGAGCACATGGCAACCGGTATCTTCGATCAGACACTGGTACTTATGCGCCGTTGTCGCTACGCCGGACATGCGCTGCATGATATTAAGCATCGTGCGCTCTATCTGCAGCAGGCTCAGCTCCTTGCCATAGACTTTGAAAGCTATGTCGCCCGGTTTGACATGTGCGCCGTCCTCGAGGAACTGCTCTATCTTGCACTCCGGATCGAAATAGTTTATAATCTCTTTCGCCACCTCTACACCGGCAAGCACGCCGGTATCTTTGATGATGAGTTGCTGACAACCCATCTGCGTCGGCGGGATACAACTGAGCGAGGTATGATCACCGTCGCGGATATCTTCTTCAAACCAGATAGCAATCAGTTTGCGTAATTCTTGTTTATCCATATGGCTGTTTGCTTAGCGGACACGTATCTTCTGTCCTATTTGCAGTATTTTGGTCTCTTTGATGTTATTGAGTCGGCAGAGGGTCCTGACCGTCGTGCCGTATTTCTTGGCAATGCCGGAAAGCGTGTCGCCCTGGCGTACCTTGTGGTACTTCATGGCGGCCTGCTCAGCGCGTGCCTGTTTCATTGCCTTGATGCCGATGACGTACTCGTCTGCGTTGCGCAGCTGACCTGTCGAGAAGTCAATGAACTTCGCCGGGTCCATCGCTTCGCCCAAGTAGCGAATCTCGAGGTGCAGGTGACTGCCTGTCGAGCGGCCCGTGTTGCCACCGAGACCGATCACGTCGCCTGCCAGCACTTTCTCGTACTCGTCCACCAACGGACGACTGAGGTGACCGTAGATGGTCTCCAGACCGTTGTCATGACGAACCACTACATAGTAGCCGTAGCCGCGCGGGTCCCAGCCTACGATACGTACCTGACCGGACCATGCCGAGCGAATCGAATCGCCTATCTGCACTTTGATATCCGTACCCTTGTGCATGCGGTAACGACGCCAACCGTACGGACTGGTCACATACCCCGGAGCCGGCAGACGGAAGCCTGCCATCGGAATATGCACGTCGTCCTTAAGACTATCAAAGAGGTTGCCGTACGGGTTCACTTTCTCATCCGTCCATATATGACGATAGATGCTGTCGGCCGGGTGATTGCGAAGCAATGCCGTGTCGCCGAGCATGAACTGCGGCGCGAGTTTATAAACGACGTCGCCGTCTTTGGTCTTCACCACAATCTTCGCGGGCAGCAACTCCAGGTCACAGCCGAGAATCAGCGTGTCATGCGAGAAGAGACCTGCCAGACACTCGGGTAACTGAGATGCGCGCACGTCGAGGTCGTCCAACTCCTCCAGCTCATCGCCTTCGCTATCCACGGCAGCCGTGTCCAGAGGCGGGTTCAGACCTAAATCTTCCGTGAAGACATTATCTGCTCTTAATGGAAGCAGAAACAGCAGAAGCAGAAACCACAGAGATGTAATACGAGACATGCTATTCCTATTATTGCGATGATTATACCTAATGCTAACAGCCATTTCTGCCAGCCTTTCATTGCTGTGGGAGCCTTGACGATCGGGAAGTTCACCTGCTCTGTCAGCGTGCGTCCGAACGGCACAGAGATGATAGCATCGGCGTTGACTGCCCAACCGTTGGCGTTGAGGACCGGAGC
Source organism: Paludibacteraceae bacterium (assembly GCA_017507715.1). GTDB lineage: Bacteria > Bacteroidota > Bacteroidia > Bacteroidales > Paludibacteraceae > Colicola. The sequence goes on from JAFWAK010000138.1 coordinate 1,611, forward strand.
CAAGTTACGACGGCGCAACTTGAGCCATGCCATGATCATGCTCGGGCCGCTGATGACGAGCAATATACAAACGAAGACGATGATCAACTGCCACCATGCGAGCTTGCCCAAATCGGTTGCTACAGCAGCGAGCGCCGGACCGATCATGCCTAACGCCATGCCGATGGCAGCAAAGATACCGGCGAACTTAGCAATATCGAAGGCCGGCTTCTTCTCTGCTGCGGGATCTGCTGCAGCGGCGTCGGCCTTGGCCGTCATGTCGTCGAA
>JAFWAK010000139.1 GCA_017507715.1 Paludibacteraceae bacterium
GTAGCAATCTTCTGGGTATCCTCGTCCGGAATCTCTACATTGAATTCCTTCTCGAACTCCATGATCATCTCAACGGTGTCCAGCGAATCTGCACCCAGGTCGGTTTGGAAATTAGCCTCGTTGGTAATCTGAGACTCCTCTACACCCAGCTTATCAGCAATAATTGCTTTTACTTTTGCTTCAATCTCTGCCATAATCCTTAACGTTTAGTTATTATTTATGTGTGTTTTTATTAAGATTCATAATCTTTGATTTCCGCGTATTTCGGAAAATCGGTGCAAAATTACTGCTTTTTTCTGAATTGTGCAAATTTTTTTGCCTTATTTTTCATTTTTGCAACCTAAATTTAGCACAATTTTGCCCAAATAAACGCCATACCTGCCCATTTGGCATACAGGAATGCTGTCTCCGTCCAGATTGGCGACGCGTAAATTATCATATAATTTATGGGTATGTCCGCCGATGACCACATCGATACCGCGGGTATGGCTGACAAGGGCTGTATCGCACACATCTTCAGGCGCTTTGCCGCATATACCCATGTGACTGAGGCATACGATAATGTCGCATTCTTCGGCTCGCAGCGCATCCACGGTCTGTTGCGCTACCGGATAAGGATCCAGATAGACAGCAGGCGCGAAATTCTTATCGGAGATAATACCCTTCGGGTTGCAACCCAAACCGAAAATACCGATTTTGAGACCGCCCTTACGGACGATGGTGTACGGCTTGACAAGGCCTTCCAACGCTGTACCGGTGAAGTCATAATTGGCACAGACGATGGGGAACTTGGCGGTCCGCAGCGCAACGGCAAGCGTATCCAGGCCGTTGTCGAACTCATGGTTACCGAGTGTAGCGGCGTCATAACGCATCCTATTCATCGCCTCCAGTTCCACACGACCGTGGTAATAATTGAAATACGGCGTACCCTGACAGAAATCACCGGCGTCCACCAGCAGCAGGTTCTTGTCAGCCTTGCGCTCCTCAGCAATCATACCCATCCGACGGGCGTAACCGCCTTGGTTGTTGTCGAGGGGTTCCACTTGTGAATGCGTGTCATTCGTGTGCAGGATCGTCAGATGGTCCTGCGGCGTACAAGCAGCAAAAAAGATAACAGATAACAGATAATAGATGATAGATGATTTCTTCATGGTATTTTCAGTTTTCAGAATTCAGTATTCAGAATCGCTTTGCCAGTTCGTCATCACTCAGCAGCGAGACAATGGTCTTGCCGTCGCTTGTGCGGCGGTATTGCGGCAGAGCGATGAGTCGTGCCACAAGGTCCCGCATCTCCGGTTCGGTCAACACCCGTCCGGTCGGAATAGCGGTGTTCTGCGCAAGCGTCCATGCTATCTGCTCACGCCATTCCTGTCGGGTGTTCGCACCACGCTCACGCACTTGAGTCAGAATGTGCTGCAGAACCGGTATGGGAGACTGATTAGCCAGTTGTGCAGGCACGCCCTGGATGGAATAACTGTCGGGACTGAGTTGTTCCAACTCAAAGCCGATGGTTCGCAGGTCATCCAGCAGTTGACCGATGAGCACCATCTCGTCCTGCGAAAGATTCAATATTTCCGGGAAAAGTAGCTGCTGCGAAGCACCTTGCGTCTGCGCCAACTGCTCCATGAACTGCGCATAGAGAACCGCCGCATGGGCGCGGTGCTGATGAATGAGAAGCAGACCTTGCCCGCTCGGCACCAAGATATACTTGGCGCCATACTGCCACATCGGGAGATCCTCATTATTCGGAATACTCGGAATACTCGGAGTAATCGGATTTATCGGCTCATTTTGAATTCCCTCATACAGACTCTCCCAGTTGGCAGGCGCCAGGTCGGGATAGATCGTTCCGCGTGTGCGGAAAGGGTTATAGGTAGGATCCGCCACCACTTGTGGCCGGTTTACCGGCTGGTCGGTAGGCAGCGGAATATCAATATTGCCTTGCGTGTCAAAATCAATGGTCGGGGCGAGGGAGAACTTACCCAACGCCTCACGCACAGAGGCCATGAGAATCTGGAAAATCGTCTGCTCGTCGGCAAACTTGATCTCCGTTTTGGTAGGATGAATATTGACATCAATGGCCTCGGGGTCGATGTCGAAATAGATGAAGAAGGACGGCTGGTAATCGCTGGTCAGCATGCCGGAATAGGCCGTCATCACCGCCTTCTGGAAATACGGATGCCGCATATAACGGCCGTTGACGAAGAAATACTGCTCGGCCTTACGCGTCGCGTTCTCGGGCTTGATGACAAACCCGCGGATAGCCACCATCTCCGTCTCGGTATGCACCTCCACGAAAGCGGAGGTATACACATTGCGCTTGGGGTTGCCGAAGACGGCTTCGATGCGCTGTTTCTCTGTTCCCACCGGCAGTTCCAGCAGAATCTCGTCGTTATGGACGAAAGTGAAAGCCACCTTGGGATAGACCAGCACGATATGATAGAACTCCGTCAGGAGATTACGCAACTCGGTCTGGTCAGTCTTGAGGAACTTACGGCGGACAGGTACGTTAAAGAACAGGTTGCTCACCTTGATATTCGTTCCTACGGGACACGAACAGGGTTCTTGACGAACGACGTCCGAACCGTGTATCTCGATGAGTGTACCGGTCTCGTCCTGTGCGCGACGTGTGGTCATCTCCACCTGTGCTACCGCGCAGATACTCGCCAGCGCTTCTCCGCGGAAGCCCATCGTACGGAGCGAGAACAGGTCCTGCGCCTCGCGGATCTTACTCGTCGCATGGCGCTCAAAAGCGAGACGGGCGTCCATCTCGCTCATGCCTATTCCGTCATCTATCACCTGTAGCAGCGTTCGGCCTGCGTCACGCACGATGACCTGAATACGGGTCGCACCCGCATCCAGGCTGTTCTCCACCAACTCCTTCAGACACGAGGCAGGGCGTTGTATCACCTCGCCTGCCGCTATCTGGTTGGCAACGCTGTCCGGTAACAGATGAATGATGTCCACTCCTTATTATATTATAATAATATATAGACGCCGAAGATGAGAATACCGAGCAGGATTATCCACAACAGCAGTTTGGAATCTTTCTTCTTCCTAAGCTCGGTCATGTTCTTCTCGTGCTCTTCACGAAAAGCCCCGCGACGAAGACGCGCAAGTCTTTTATCCTTGCGCGCCTCCTTTTCCTCATCGAAGTAAATGGGGCGATAGTCCCACTCACGGGGTTTATTTACTTTCGGAAATAATACCGACATTATTTAACGATGGCTTGGAACTCAGCCTCCTCTGCGAACTTCGCAAACTCGATATCCTGAGCAGCACGAGCTTTCAGCTTAGCGTCCTGTGCAACAGCCGAGCGGAGGTTAGCGTAAACAGCCTGTACGTCGTTCGTACGAGCAGCTACAACAGCCTTGAGGTAAGCAGTCGTTGCATTCGGCTCCTTAACAGCGTCAAGGGTCTTCGAAGCGCCTGCATAGTCCTCGTTGAGGATCTGCTGAACGGCTGCGTTGTTGGTAGCTTGGTCGCCATAAGCATTCTTAGCGGCTGCATAGTCACCCTTCTGTGTGTAGAGGGTTCCCATAGCGGCGCTCAGGTTACCCTTCGTGCCGGCTGCCTTGCCGAAGTACTCCTCAGCCTTGGCCAAGTCACCGTCAGCCATAGCGGCGATACCTGCGTTGTAGTTCACGTCCGGATCATTCGGTTGAATACCCAGCGCGTGACCGTAGCAACGACGAGCCTCTGCAATGTTACCATCCTCGAAGTAGAGTTGACCGAGGCTATTCCATGCGCGGTAGTCATTGTAGATATTGGCTGCCTTGGCATAGATCTCCATCTTCTCTGCCTTGTTATTGGTCAGCGTAGCAGCGTAGAGCAACTCCTCAACACTCAGTTGGTCCGGGTTGTTCTTTGCCAGCTCGCGGATCTCGTCATCGCTCTTGCCGATCAGGTCGGTTGTGAGGATGAGGCGGCTGCGACGGAGAGCCGGAAGGATCTCGTCTGCGATAGTGCCGTAAACAGAACTCAGGTTCTTGATTTGTGCCTCACGCTCCTCCGGGTCGCTGTACATAGAGAGCACGCGCAGCACGAGGTCTTTATCCTGCATGTTGCTGTTCTCCATTGCCTTCTGGAAGCCTTCCCAGTCCTCAGCGGTGATGTTAGACTCGATAGCGTTGTTCAGTTTGTTCTTCTTGAGGTCTTTCTTGAGGAAGTTAGCAGCTGCTTTCTGACGGTTCTGTGCGAGTTTCTCGTTCAGGTCCATACCACCGTCCGGCGATGCATAACCGGCTACCTCAATCTTGTTGATCTCTTTCTTCTCATTGTCCTTAGCGTCCTTGATAGCAGCCTGCAGACCTTTCACACCGTCGTTCTTCGTCTCCGACGAACGCAGCTCTGCGCTCTGGATGAGGAACTTGATGTCTGCCTCGGTGAGCTCTTGGATAACACGTTGGAACTTGTCCGGCGTAGTAGCGGTCTTGTTGTCCTTAGCCTCTGCCAATTCGGAAGTAGCTACGATACCGTCCGCAATCTTTACGTCAGGAATCTCAATCACTTTCTTGCCTACACGAGCCTCGAAACGCAGATACAGCTCCGACTTGCGCATTGCCGGAACATAGTCGAACGAGCAGCTCTGGCTGTACGTACCACCGTACTTGTAGTTAACGGTCTTGCCGTTCTCTTTAGCCTTCTCACCTACGTAGGTAACAGGCTCGCCTACAGACTCTTGGCCGTCGTACTTCAATACCGGAGTAACAACCAAAACGCCTTTCTTGGCGAATTTCTTTTTCGGGAACGTACCGGTGATCTCGGCATTAACCTTGTTGCCTACCTTCTCCAGCGGGCTCGGGTTAACTGTGATCTCATCGGGTTTTTGCAACGTTTTGTTGCACGATGCCAACATTACTGCAGCAGCAATGAGGCCCAGAAATAAACCTTTCTTCATATGCATATAAATTAGTTTAATGTATGTGTATTCACATATTCTATGTGCACCTTTGCACACTTTGCGCTGCAAAGGTACTACAATTTTTTGGAATATGCAAGATTTTAAGCAAAAAAAATGTAGTCTATGCTTGCTTAAGCATAATTTTTTGCTTAAAAGATTGTCGTTCGCTCACAAATGCGAACGTATCTTCGGCGGGAGCCCGTTGAAGCGGGAGGGCCGAAGGTACTGCAGTTTTTTTTACAAAAAACAAAAGAAAAGCACCTACCTAATCGTACTTTTATGCTATGTTTATGCTAGGTAAGTGCTTGGTAAGTGCTACCTATGTGCTATGTTTGTGCTATGTTTGTGCTTATCAGAACGGGACCATCACGGGACCACGTCCTAAGGAGAACCTAAGGAGAGCCCAAGCGCATTATTCTACCTTTCTTGCGGCGTAAGGCGCGTAAGGCAAGGTAGAGTGCCGCGCACAGGAAGATCGCTCCCCATGCCACATCGCCGATGGGATTATCCACAACGCCAATCTCATTTTCTTCTTCGTCAAAGCCGCCTTTGCGGATTCTGCCGTTTCTGGGTCCGTTAGCCGTCTGGTCCGCCAGCGGCACGAAGGACGCGTTATGCTCCATGCTTGGCGCATATACCGATGTAGAGCGAAATTGGTATGTCGGCGAGGACGCCATCTGTGAGGTCTGCGAAACGAGTATTCCTATCAGCACCGCAGGATAGAGCGCGATGACCCACCTAAGGTCAATCGGAACCCAATAATCCAAGGCCACAAACGCCGCCATCGGGAGGAGTTCGAGAAGCGCCCGCTTCCAGTTTAACCAGCCGGGACGAAGCGTCTCCGTCGGATAGATAAGCAGAACCCATCCCAGGAAATTGCCGAAGAACAAGATATATGCATCCAGTTCATTGGAACCGATACGGAGCACCGGCAATTGCAATAGATAATCCTGTATCATCAAGAAGGCATCCGCCAGACCCCATATGACTAAAGCATAGGCAGAGGCCTTCCGTATGCGCAAACCGTCCGAATGAAGGAACAGCAGGCACGCGCCAAACACGCATATAGCAACGTTAGCACCGTGCTGGAGGGGGAGAATGGCATCATCAATAAGGGCCTCCGGAATGAAGCGCGAGAGGTAATGACCCAAAATCACACACGCCGACAGAATTAGGAAAAAGAGCATCTCTGCCCTATAGTTATTCCATATATCACGGAGCGATGTGTTTAAAAACGTGCGCATGTTTTAGAAATTTCATGCAAAGATACTACTTTTATTCCAGATATCTAAAAAATTTTTGCAAAATTTTAGTTTAAAGATGAAAGTTTAAAGTTTAAAGAGCAAATAAATTTGCGTAATTCAAAAAAAAGCAGTACTTTTGCAGCCGCAAAAGTGAAAAATAACAAAAGATGTCATTACAATGTGGAATAGTGGGTCTGCCGAACGTAGGCAAAAGTACCCTTTTTAACTGTCTGAGTAACGCAAAGGCGCAGAGCGCCAACTTTCCGTTCTGTACCATCGAGCCGAACGTAGGTGTAATCACCGTGCCGGACGAGCGACTTATCAAACTCGGTGAGCTCTGCAAACCGGAACGCGGTGTGATACCGACTACTGTCGAGATCGTAGATATAGCCGGTCTGGTGAAAGGCGCAAGCAAGGGTGAAGGACTGGGAAATAAATTCCTGGCCAATATCCGCGAGACGGACGCCATCATCCATGTGCTCCGTTGCTTCGACGATGAGAACGTAGTGCATGTGGACGGAACGGTCAACCCCGTGCGCGACAAAGAGATTATCGATGCCGAGTTGCAACTCAAGGACCTCGAGACCGTCGAGAGTCGCATCCAGAAATGCGAGAAAGCGGCGAAAGCCGGCGGCGACAAGAATGCCAAGTTGCAATTAGAGGTGCTCGTCAAATACCGCGAGGCGCTATCGCAAGGACGCAATGCCCGCACCGTCGAACTGGATAACAAAGATCAGGAAGCTGCCGCCAAGGACCTTTTCCTGCTGACCAACAAGCCCGTTATGTATGTTTGTAACGTCGATGAAGCATCGGCTGTGACAGGCAATGCATACGTAGAGCAGGTTCGCGAGGCGGTGAAGGACGAGGACGCACAAGTGCTTGTTTTGGCCGCGAAGATTGAGAGTGAGATCGCAGAGTTGGAGAGTTATGAAGAGCGGCAGATGTTCCTCGAGGAAATCGGATTGCAGGAGAGCGGTGTGAACCGGCTTATCAAAGCCGCTTATGCCCTGCTCAACCTCCGCACCTTCCTGACGGCAGGCTCGGACGAAGTTCGCGCATGGACCTTCAAAGCCGGCTATAAAGCACCGCAATGCGCAGGAGTCATCCATACCGATTTCGAGCGCGGATTCATTCGCGCCGAGGTCATCAAATACGAAGATTTTATCGCGCTAGGTGGTGAAGCAGCTTGCCGCGCTGCCGGTAAGTTAGCCACCGAAGGAAAGGACTACCTCGTGCAAGACGGAGATATCATGCACTTCCTTTTTAATGTATAAAAAGGAGTGCAATTGGTAATTGGTAATTGGTTATTGGTAATTTATGATTGAGAGTTGGCTTTCATACGGTTGGTGGATGGCGGTAATACTGATTATCGTCGGATTTGTGGCGCTGGTGAAAGGTGCGGACTGGTTAGTGGACGGAGCCTCAGCTATTGCCAAACGCTTCGGCATCAGTGATCTCATCATCGGTCTGACGGTAGTGGCTTTCGGCACATCCATGCCGGAGTTCGTGGTGAATATGGTGTCGGTAGCAGAAGGTAGTACGGACTTGGCAATCACCAATATCCTCGGTTCGAACATCATCAATACCTTCGTTATCCTGGGTCTGACCGCCCTTGTATATCCTGTCGTCTCACAAAAACGCAGTCGCGACTTCGATATCCCGCTGTCGATCATCGCCGGCGTGCTGGTACTCATCTTCGTAGTCATCCTACTGCCGTTTGGTGAGTGCGAACGCGGAATCGGTCGCATGGGTGGCATCGTATTGCTGGCCATGTTCTGCTATTTCCTCTATAATACGTTCCGTCATGCGAAAGATCATAAGGAGGAGGGGTTACCGGTTACGGGTGACGGGTTAGAGGTGAAAGAGATTCCGGTGCGTAGAGCGATTGCGCTCATGCTCGGTGGTTTTGTAGGGCTGGTGGCAGGCGGAGAACTGATTGTGAAAAGTGCCGTAGATATTGCAATGCGAATGGGTGTCGGCGAAGCTATCATCGGCCTGACTGTAGTGGCGTTAGGCACCTCCTTGCCGGAACTGGCAACATCTGTTATTGCGGCTGCGAAGAAGAATAGCGACATCGCGTTGGGTAACGTGATTGGATCCAACATCTTCAATGTCTTTTTCGTGCTCGGAACCAGTGCTACGGTGCGTCCGCTGCCGGCATACGACGGTATCGAACTGGACGCTATCATGGCCGCGACCGGCAGTATTATCGTATGGCTGGCCGTCAAGACCAACCACGAGCGCAAGATACAACGCTGGGCCGGAGCGCTGCTGCTAATCGTTTATGGCGGGTACTTAGCCTATCGTCTGATGACGATATAGGTTATAGGTTATAGCTAACGGTTTACGGTATAGCGTTGAAGAGACGGCGCTCGCGATCGAAGAACCAGCCGTATTTATTGAAATAGCGACACATGTTTTGGATATGAATTCGAAGCATGTGTTTATTTTTATAGGAATCGCGCGCATGGGCATGCACGATAGTCCACTCGGGGTAATAGAGTGTGAGCCAGTTGCGATGGATAGAGCGGGTCAGATCGATATCTTCGGGATACATAAAATAGCGCTCGTCAAACAGCCCGGCTTCCACGGCTGCGGTAGTACGAAGCAGCATGAAACAGCCACTCAGGTACGGCGCGTTAATAGGTCTGTTCAGGTCTAAGTCACGCAATTCATACCGTTTGTTACGGCGTGCCATAAGGCAAGCCGGCAAGAACCGACGACCGAAGACGTCAAGCGGTCTCGGTAATCGTTTGGCGAGGTACTGCTGGGTGCCGTCGGGATTTACCACCTTCGGCATGAGTTGCCCCACTTCGGGATGCATCATCATCCAGTCATGCATCGCGTCTATATCTTCTGCCTTGACGCGGATATCACTATTCATCACCAGATGCAATTCGGTTTGATGGTATGCACTCTCACGCAGCGCCACATTATGCGCTTTGCCGTAACCCAGATTGGAGGGCATGTGCATATAACGAAGTTTCGGACTCTTGATTTCCGACTTCGGATGAATCTCCCGCTCCTCGCTATTATCCAACAGATATATCTTCCGCAGGTTCTTCACACGCAGCAACTCCTCCACAAGAGGTAAAACCTCCTGCTCCCAGTTCGGATGATATAGAACGATGGAAATATTGAGCATTAACCTATAACCTATAACCTATAACCTATAACCTTTACCCTTTACCTAAGGAACTGCTTGATTTTGCGGAGTTGTTTGCAGGCGACGGTGAGGTAACCGCAGCCTATATGGTTTTTCTTGAGCACGATATAATCTTCCTGGGTCTTGGACAGACGCGCTTTGGTATTTTTATTGCTGGCGCCACCCGTTTCCATCGATACGATTACCTCGGGGATATATTTTGTTTTGTAACCGGCACTGAAGATGCGAAGCATCATGTCGTAGTCAGCCGAGATACGAAACCAGTCATCATACGGTCCCACTTGTTCATAGACAGCCCGACGCACATACACCGTAGGGTGCGGAGGCATCCAACCGTATTTGAGGGCACAGAGATTGAAATCATTACTCTTCCAATGGCGCACCACCCTGTTTCCGCGGCAATACTGCAGGTCGCCATAGACCACATCGGCCTGTTCGGACTCGAATACAGCCGCTATATGTTCGATGGAGTCCGGCGCAAACAGCACATCATCCGAATGGAGAAAACCGACGACCTCACCCGTCGCCATCGCAATACCTTTGTTGAGGGCATCATAGATGCCGTTATCCTTCTCTGACACCCAACGGACATTCGGATGCGTCTTGGCATAAGCGGCAATCATGTCACGCGTGCCATCGGTGGAAGCGCCATCCACGAGGATGTGCTCGATTTCCCGATAGGTCTGTCCCTGCACACTGGCTAAGGCCCGTTGAAGCGTCTTGGCGCTATTAAAGGTGATGGTTATGATAGATATTTTCATATACTTGTTTCGTTTGTTCATAGGTCTTATCCCATGAGAATCGGCGGGCGTTGGCTAACCCTGCAGTATTAATGTCCTGCGTCGGTCCGGACAGCAGTTGACGAACGAGGTCCACCATCTCCTGCGCCATGCGCTGCGGCATATCATGAGCAACCATCAGTCCGCTATCTCCCAAGACCTCGGGTATGGACGAGTGGCGCTGGGCGATGACCGGGCAGCCTGCTTTCTGTGCCTCGAGGATCGGCAAGCCGAAGCCTTCGTAGTCCGAAGGATAGAGCAGGCACAGCGCTTCGTTATAGAGTGTATTCAGTTGTTCAAGCGATACGTTTGCTGCCGTCACCAACTCAAGACCTGTCAAACGCGCCACCTCTTGCGCTACGTCGAAGCGTTTATAGGGTACGGTGCTGTTGCCAATGAAGAGCAGATACCCTTTCTTCTGCACCTCAGGCAGCGGACGGAACGTCTCGCCTACTCCATTATAGACCACGGTAACCCGGTTCGAATCCAGCCACGGATAACACTTCAGCAAGTCACGACGGGTATTCTCGCTGATGCAGATGACGGCCTCGCTATACCGCAAAGCCCGTTCTTCTTCCCACAGATGCACTGTCTTGGCCAGTCCGCGCCGATAATAATGATAGGTCAGATCATGGACTGTCGTCACATTCGCTACGCCCGGCTGCGGCAGTATACGGAAATAGGACGAATGGAAGATAGCCGGTGTCGGAGCATTGAAATCCGGTATGCGGTAACGCTCCATAAACCGCGGCTTCCTATTCGTGCGATAGTCCAGTTCGGTCAGCACCAGATCTTGGTCTGCCCGCGCACGTTGCAGCAACTCATTCCATACCACGGAGATACCTCCGTAGCGTTGCAGCGAAAAGATAATATTATCGGCTATGACGTTCATCTGTTTTGTACGGTGCCTAAGGCGTCGAGGAATTGTCGTCCCCATCGTTTGTCCGGTTCTATATAATTGCCTTCCCCCCACTCATTCCAGGACTTGAGCATGACAAGTTGGTTCTGCTTCTTATCCACGATGCGCTTGATGGCCGCTACATGGGATTTGAAGGCTTCGGGGGTTGAGTTGTTCATCACAAACGCCCGCATACGACTGCGTGGCGAGTGATCCCAGTTCGGCAGGATAGTCGGTACGACATCCTCGCGCCTCATGACCTTCGAGGCAAAGACCTTAATGGCTTTCGCATAGTCGTACACCAGCGGCGAACGACCGCGCAGATGCTTAAGCAAAGTCGGCAGATGCCGCAACGCGAGGCATATATTGCGTTTGGTATCACCTAGCGGGACGAGGTTGACAGCATCAAAACCCATCGCGAGCACAGACTCTATCTGTTTCTGATACGCCACATGCCCTAAGAGATACAGCCCTTTGAAGCCGGCATCCTTCGCCATCTGTTGCCAACGCGCGGTCCATGCCTTGCCATCCGGCAGGTCGAACGGACGATAGACCATGAGTAGCGGTTTGCCATCCACCTGTATATAGCGTTTGTCACGCAGCATCGGCAGGATAGCCTCAAAATGCGCCTTGTCGTCTTCCTCGGAATAAGTCTGCTCGATGAGCATACGGTCCGGTGCCGTCTGCTGGTCCAGCCAGGTTTTGGCCTTCCAACTCTCATTCGCCCAACCGAGACAGAAAGGAAAGTCCGGCTTGCCGCTTTCCATCACTTGTTGCAGCGGTTTCTCTAATAACTGCTTGCCGCCGAACCAGTAATGCCAATAACAGAACCCTTCCACGCCTGCCTCATGAGCTAAGGTTGCCTGCCGTTCGCGGACATCTGCATCGAGCAGGTTGTAATAGCCTAACTCACCGGGTTCTACCGGTTGCTGATGCCCTGCATAAAGCGGTTTGCCGTTACGGACACTGGTCCATTCGGTAAATCCCTTTCCCCACCATTCGTCATTCTCCGGAATGGCATGGAACTGCGGCAGATAA